>DATEPK010000060.1:0-10037 GCA_035273245.1 Thermoleophilaceae bacterium | reverse complement strand
GACACCTCAGGCCACGCAGGCCGAGATCGACGCCGTGGTGGCGCGGCTCGAGACGGTGCCCGGCGTGCACGCCAGGGTGATGCCCGGCGAGCTCACCACTGCGATCGGCGCGCTGGGCGATCCGGAGGGCGTCCGCGCGCTGGCGCTCGAGGGGATGCCCGGTGTGGACCAGGTGATCCCGATCAGCCGCCCCTACAAGCTCGCCTCGCGGGAGCTGTCGCACCACGCGCCCACGGTGGTGAGCGTGGACGGCCGCCGCGTGGGCGGGGAGCAGACGTTCTGCCTCATCGCGGGGCCCTGCACGGTCGAATCCCGCGACCAGACGCTGGCGGTGGCGCGCGCGATGAAGGCGGGCGGAGCGTCGATGCTCCGCGGCGGCGCCTTCAAGCCGCGCACCTCGCCGTTCTCGTTCCAGGGGCTCGGCATGCCCGCGCTCGAGATCCTGCGCGAGGCGCGCGAGGAGACCGGCCTGCCGGTGGTGAGCGAGCTCACCGACGCCGCCCACGCGGACGCGATGGCAGACGCGGTTGACGTGATCCAGGTGGGCGCACGCAACATGCAGAACTACGGGCTGCTCGAGGTGGTGGGGAAGCTGGGCAAGCCGGTGCTGCTCAAACGCGGCCTGTCCTCGACGGTCGACGAGCTGCTGATGGCGGCGGACTACATCCTCAAGGAGGGCAACGAGAACGTGATGCTCTGCGAGCGCGGCATCCGCACGTTCGAGACGGCCACCCGCTTCACCCTCGACCTCGGCGCCGTTCCGTACCTCAAGCTGCACACGCACCTGCCGGTGATCGTCGACCCATCGCATGCGTCGGGTGACCGCCGCCTGGTGGAGCCCTTGTCGCGCGCCGCGGCCGCGGTGGGTGCTGACGGGATCATCGTGGAGGTGGCAGAGGACCCCGACGCCGCGCTCTGCGACGGGCCGCAGCAGCTGTACGCGCGGGACTTCCAGCGCTTCGCCGAGAGCGTCGCGTCGCACGCCGCGCTCGTGGGCAGGCAACTGGCGTAAAGCGCGCGCCGTTCCGTTACCTTCCCTGCCGGGGTACGAAGGCAGGGGGATAGATGGGGAGATGGCCGGCGCGTCTCGCGCCGCTCGTTGTGCTTTTGCTGTTCGTCGTCGCCGCTCCGGCGCGCGCGGCGAATCCGGTGACGAACTGCGATCCGCTCGATCCGGCGGCGTGCATGCTGCCGTTCCCGAACGACCTCTTCACGAAGTCGGATCCGTCCACGCCCACCGGGCTGCGAATCGACTTCCGGCTGGCGGACATGCCGCGCAACGTGGCGGGCAAGCCGATCGACCCGGGCCCGTACAACATGAACGACGGTTTCAGTCCGGGGCAGGAGATCGTCACGCACGTGCCCGGCCTCGACAACCAGAAGGCCTTCGACGCCACCGGGGCGGTGCCGATCTCCGACGTGGCGCGCAGCTTCGATCCCGGCCAGCCCGTGGTGGTGATCGACGCCACGACGCTCAAGCGCCAGCTCATCTGGTCCGAGGTGGATGCCAACCCGGCGAGCGACTCGGATCGAAACCTGCTGATCCACCCCGCGGCGAACTGGCAGGAGGGCCACCACTACATCGTCGCGCTGCGCAACCTGCGTGACGCGGGCGGAAACCCCATTCCGGCGCAGCTCCCGTTCCGCGAGTACCGCGACGGGATCGCGACCACCGACCAGTCGTTCGAGGCGCGCCGCCCGCACATGGAGTGGATCTTCCGCCGGCTCGCGAAGGCGGGCATAGCCCGCAGCAGCCTCTACCTCGCCTGGGACTTCACCGTGGCGAGCCGCCAGAACCTGTCGGAGCGCGCGCTGTACATGCGCAACGACGCGTTCGCCCAGCTCGGCGACACCAACCTGCGCGACATGAAGGTGCAGGGCTCGGCGCCGACCTTCGTCGTCACGCAGACCACCGACTTCACGCCTGACAAGAACGCGAATATCGCCCGTGAGGTTCAGGGCGAGTTTCTCGTGCCGTGCTATCTGGACGCGCCCGGTTGCCCGCCGGGCGCGAGCATGGCTTTCGCGCCGGGCTCAGACACGCCACTGAGGCTGCCCGGCAACACGATGGCGGCGAACTTCGACTGCGTGATCCCGCGCGCGGCCGCGGACGCTCCCGCGCGCGTCTCGCTCTATGGCCACGGGCTGTTCGGCAGCGCGAGCGAGGTCACCGCCGGGAACGTGGAGGCCATGGCGGAGGAGCACGACTTCGTGTTCTGCGGCACCGACTGGATCGGCATGGCCGAGACGGACCTGCCGAACGCATTCGCGGCGCTCGCGGACCTATCTCACTTCAACACGATCCCGGACCGCATGCAGCAGGCGTACGTGAACTTCATGTACCTCGGGCGGCTGCTGATCCACCCGAACGGCTTTGCGTCGAACAGCGCGTTCCAGCTCGGCGGGAAGTCCGCGATCGACACAGCGCACCTGTTCTACGACGGCAACAGCCAGGGCGGGATCGAGGGCGGCGCGCTCACCGCGCTCGCGCCGGACTTCGACCACGCGGTGCTCGGCGTGCCGGGCATGAACTACAGCCTGCTGATCCGGCGCAGCTCGGACTTCGACCCCTTCGCGGCGGTGCTCTACCGCGCCTACCCGAATGAGCTCGAGCGGCCGCTGATCATCTCGATGCTGCAGATGCTGTGGGACCGCGGCGACTCCGACGGCTACGCCGAGCACATGACGAGCCGCCCGTACCCGGACACGCCGCCGCACAAGGTGCTGCTCGAGATGGCGTTCGGCGACCATCAGGTGACGAACTGGGCCACCGAGGTGGAGGCGCGCACGATCGGAGCGGCGCTGCGCACGCCGGCGCTCGATCCGGGGCGGTCCCCCGAGGTCACGCCCTACTTCGGCATCCCGCCGATAACGAGCTTCCCGTACGACGGCTCAGCGCTCGTGGTGTGGGACATCGGGCCAACGCGAGGCGGCGGTGCGCAGGGCACGGACCCGCCGCCGCTCGGCGAGTTGCCGGACCGCGGCGGGCAGGACCCGCACGAGGCGCCGCGCTCCGAGCCGCTCAACCGCTTGCAGAAGTCCGACTTCCTGCAGCCCGGCGGCGAGGTGGTGGACGTGTGCGGCGACCACCCCTGCTACGCGTGGGGGTGGACCGGGCCGTAACGCTCACTACGATCGCGGGCGATGCCGGCGGCGATCGTGGTTGGAGCGGGAGTTTTCGGGGCGGCGCTCGCCGACCGCCTGGCGGGCGAGCGCTGGGACGTGACGCTCGTGGACCGCTACGAGCCGGGGCATGAGCGCGCGGAGTCCGGCGGCGAGTCGCGCCTCATGCGCTTCTCGCACGGATCGGACGCCTGGTACACGCGTTCGGCCTGGCGGGCGCGCGAGCTGTGGCGCGAGCTCGAACGCGACACAGGCACAGAGCTCCTCGTGGAAGCGGGGCTCGTGTGGTTCGCCCGTCGCGACGACGGCTGGGAGGCCGACAGCGAGCGCGCGCTGCGCGAGGAGGGCGTGCCGGTGCAGCGGCTCGACCCGGGGGAGGCGGAGGCGCTCTATCCGACTCTCGGCACCGATGACCTCACCTACGTTCTGCACGAACCGTACGCGGGCATCCTGCGTGCGCGTGACGCCACGCGCGCGCTGGCGCGGCGAGCACGCGAACGCGGCGTGAAGCTGGAGCGCGCGGCGGCGCGCCCCGACGGAACGTCGGTCGTGCTCGGCGACGGCCGGCGCCTCGAGGCCGATCGGGTGGTGTGGGCCTGCGGCGCATGGCTCGCCGGCCTCTTCCCCGAGATCGTGCGTCTGCGCGTGACCCAGCAGGACCTCTTCTTCTTCGACGCACCGCCCGAGTGGAACACCCCGCCCGTGCCCGGCTTCGTGGACTACGACGGCGCCGCGTACGGGCTCGGTTCGCTCGACGCCTACGGCGTGAAGGTGGCGCCAGACGTGGAGGGCCTCACGCTCGACCCGGACACCTGGCCGCGCACGCACGCGCCCGTGAACGAGCAGCGCGCCCGCGAGTACGCGCGCCTGCGCTTCCCCGCGCTGGCGGACGCCCCGCTGAAGAGCGTGGCGGTGTGCCAGTACAGCCTCACCGACGACACGCACTTCATCGCGGCGCCCCACCCCGAGCACGGAGCCGCCGTGTGGATCTACGGCGGCGGCTCGGGCCACGGGTTCAAGCATGGTCCCGCGCTGGCGGAGCACATGCTCGACTGGCTCAGCGAACGAGCGGGGCCCGAGCCCCGCTTTGGGCTCGGGCCCCGTAATCCGGATCGGAGCCTGCGGACGGCAGGGACGGCCTTGGGGGACTAGGCCGGCACGGGTGCAACCTCGCCCGCCTGTGCCGCCTCGGCATGAGCGCGGCTGTCCGCGGACGAGATCATCACCGCCGCCAACAGGGCCGCCGCCAGCGTGAACGCCGCTCCGACCAGGAAGGCTGTCTGGAAGCCGGCCGTGAGGGCAAAGCCCTGGCTGTGGCCGCCTCCAGCGATCACGTGGTTCGTGCGCGCGGTCGCGATCGCCGAGAGGATCGCCAGCCCGAGCGCCCCGCCCACCTGCTGCGATGTGTTGATCAGGCCTGAGGCGAGACCCGCCTCGTCGGGCTTCGTTCCCATCACCGCCGCGATCGTGACCGACACGAAGGCGAGGCCGAGACCGAATCCCACCACGAGCGACGGGAACAGCACGTCGCCGAGGTACGAGCCGCCGGCCGACACCTGGCTGAACCAGACGAGCCCGCCGGTGAGCATCAGAAAGCCGCTGACGAGCACGGGCTTGAAGCCGATCCGCGTGGTGAGCTGCGAGGCCACGCCTGCCGAGGCGATGATCATCAGTGCCAGCGGCAGGTACGACAGGCCGGTCTTCAGCGCGTCGTAGCCGAGCACCTGCTGCATGTACAGCGACAGGAAGAAGAACATCGCGAACAGCGAGAGGCCGAGCAGCAGGCCGATCACGTTCGCTCCGCGCAGCGTGCGCAGGCGGAAGATCGAGAACGGCATGATCGGATGGGCAGCGCGTGCCTCCCAGACCACGAAGGCCCCGATCAGCGCGAGCGCAATGGCGCCGAGGCCGATCGTGTGGAAGGTGCCCCAGCCGGCGTTGTTCGCGTCCACCAGCGCGTACACGAGCAACGCCAGGCCGCCGGTGACGAGCACCGCGCCTTGGACGTCGAAGGAGCGGTGGCGCGTGTCACGGCTCTCCGGAAGCAGCCTAGGGGCAGCAACCGCCGCCAGCAGGCCGATCGGCACATTCACGAACAGCACCGCCTCCCAGCTGATCCACTGGGTGAGCGCGCCGCCGAGCAGCACGCCCGCCGCGCCGCCGGAGCCGGCCACCGCACCCCAGACGCCGAGCGCGCGGTTGCGCTCGGCACCCTCGCTGAAGATCGTGGTGATCATCGAGAGCGCGGCGGGGGAGATCAAGGCGGCGCCGAGGCCCTGCACGGCACGCGCGGCGATCAGCCACGTGTCCGACTGCGCAAGCCCGCCGAGAAGCGACGCGGCCGAGAAGAGCGCGAGGCCGCCGATGAAGATCGCGCGCCGGCCCAGGAGGTCCGCCAGGCGACCCCCCAGCAGCAGGAAGCCGCCGAACGTGAGCGTGTACGCGTTCACAACCCACGAGAGGTTGTCTTGGGAGAAGTCGAGCGCGCGGCCGATCGACGGCAGCGCGACGTTGACGATCGAGGCGTCGAGCACGATCACGAACTGCGTGACCGCCAGCAGTACGAGCGCCAGATCTTTCTGCCTGGAGGTGAGTGAGGGGGAGGTCATCTTTGTGCTCCTGGTAACTATCTGGAAGTCGAGTTCCGGTTCCGTTTACTGGTTAGTCAGAATATGAACCACGGTTCCGTTTGTCAAGTAGACTCTCGTCACAGATGACGACGCAGGCGGATCCCGGAATTCGACAGCTCAGAGCTGATGCGCGGCGCAATCGCGAGCGCATCCTCGAAGCCGCGGCCGAGGTGTTCGCCGAGCAGGGGGCCGACGCCCAGGTGGACGACGTCGCGCGGCGGGCCGGCGTGGGGGTGGGGACGGTGTATCGCCACTTCCCCAACAAAGACGTGCTCATGGGCGAGCTTGTGACACGCAAGTTCCGCTCGTTCGCCGACTACGCCCGCGAGGCGCTCGAGGAGAAGGACGCGTGGGAGGCGTTCTCCAAGCTGCTCCACGCCACCGCGGCGAACATGGCGGAGAACATCGCGCTGCAGGACGCGCTGCGCACGACAAGCGCCGCGTTCGAGTACGCGGAGCCTGCGCGGGCTGAGATGAACGCCGTGATCGACACGCTCGTGAAGCGCGCTCAGCGGCAGGGAGCGCTGCGCAAGGACTTCAAGACGGATGAGCTCGGGATGCTCATGGGCGGGCTGTGCGCGTCAATGAGCGGCCCGCTCGCGGCCCAGTGCGACTGGCGCCGGCACCTGGAGATCATGCTGGACGGCCTGCGCGCCAAGCCGGCAGCCCGCACGCGCCGCGCATCCTGACTCGCGCAGACGGCAGATCACTGCTACCTTCCGACTAGCAGGGCCGGGTTGGACTCGGCTAAAAGCAGTGCAGGCGTTGCTGGATCAACCTCCGCGTAGCGCAGCACACAGAAACCGTGGAGGTAACACGGAAATGCCTAACGGCACAGTCAAGTGGTTCAGCGACGAGAAGGGCTTCGGCTTCATCACGCCCGATGACGGCGGTAAGGACCTCTTCGTCCACCACACCGGGATCATCGGCGACGGCTATCGCTCGCTCGCCGAGGGTTCGAAGGTCTCCTACGACGCCGAGGCCGGCGACAAGGGACCGAAGGCAGTGAACGTCCAGGCCATCTAGGCCAGGTTCATCTGTCGTTGTCGGGGGCCCGCCGCAAGGCGGGCCTCTTGCGTTCTAGGCGAGGATTTCGAGTGCCCGCTCCGGTGGCCGCGCGAGCACCGCTCTGTCGCCGCGCTCCACGATCGGGCGCTGGAGCAGCTGCGGGTGCTCCACCATCAGCTGTATGAGCTCGTCGTCGCCCACGTCACGCGTGTCGAGCCCGAGCTCCTTGTAGACGGGCTCCTTCTTGCGAAGCACGTCGCCCGGACCAACGCCCGCCTTCCGTAGCAGGTCGCGGATCTTCTCCTCCGGCAGCGGGTCCACGTGGTAGTTCACGCGCTCGAACTCGATGCCGCGCTCCTGCAGGAGCATCGCCAGGTTCCTGCACGTGGTGCAGGTGGGCTTCTCATAGACGGTCAGCTCAGGCGCCACGAGCAAACTCCGGGTACTCGTTCTTCAGGACGAAGTAGGAACCGCGGATCGTTCCTGCCAGCTTCGACTTCTGCCTCGCGAACTTGAACCGCGAGGCGAGCTCGTCCGGCACCTCCATGCCGTCGGAGAGCTTGAACCCGACGGCCCGCTTCGTGTCGTCCTCGATGGTGTACATGACGTTGATCGACAGGCCGCTCTCGTAGAAGACGTAGGCCATCCGGATGTTCTCGACCTCGAACGTCGTGGCCTCGAGCGGGCGAGAGGAGATCACGATGTCACGCTCCTCCTTGAGGATCCTGTGCACCCAGTCGACGATCTCCTTGGCGTCGTCCGCAGGCTCCACCGTGAAGGTGTGGTCGTACTTGTTCTTCCAGTAGCGCGCCTCGTTCGCCCGCAGGCCGGCGAGCGCGTCCGAGACCGGTGAGGATTCCAGGCCGACTGTCGACACATCTTTGAAGTCCACGGCGTAGGGCACGACGCACTCTCCTTTTCTTCTTGCGGGCAAACTAGCGCGTCTTGCCGCCCGCCTCCGCCGCGCGCATGAAGCGCCTCGTGCCGGTCTTCGGGGCCTTGCCGTCGCCGGCCGTGGCCGCCTCGGCTGCCATCTGCTTCAGCATGAAGTCGTGGTTGCGGTCGAGCACGGCGCGCGCCTCGGCCGCCACCACCGCGCTGTTGCAGACGGTGAGCTCGTTGTCCTGCTTCTGCTCTCCGCTGAGCGACCAGTTCGTGCTGCCCTTCACCGTGTAGATGCCGTCCACGATCACCATCTTCAGGTGCGAGATCGCGTGCTTCGAGCTCGTGCCGATCGCGATCGAGTTGCCGAAGTAGTCGTTGTCCCACGCCGCGAGGATCTGGCGCTCGGTCTTCCCGCTCTTCGACTGGCTGCGATCCAGGCTCATCTGCACGTACACGTGCTCGTCCTTGAGCTTGGTCTTGATGATCGCGTCGAGGTCCGTGTCGTCGTAGCCGAACATGTTGAGGACGATCGACTGCTCGGCGCTCGCGAGCAGCGTCTGCAGCAGCCCGTGGACGTCGTCGTCCGGCGAGTAGAACGCCTTCACGTTCGGCGGATAGTGGGCGATGAAGCGCCCGTTGCGCTTGAACTTGTCCAGACCTTCCCAGGAGAACGGCTGGCCAGGCATTGATCCTCCTTGTTTCGAGTCCTTGGCCCAGCCTACGCCGGGCGAGTTCTTAATGCGCGTCTAATGTGACGCCGCGATAGTGCAGAGCCGACGATGCTGCTGCTGACTCTGTTCGCGGTGGTGGCCGGGGCGGCCACGGCGGTCACGCCGTGTGTGCTGCCCGTGCTGCCGGCGCTTTTGTCGGCGAGCGCGGTGGGCGGCCGGCGGCGGCCTGTCGGCATCGTCCTTGGGCTCGCGCTCACGTTCACGATCGCGGTTGTGGCGCTCGCCTCGCTGGTGAAGGGCGTGGGGGTGGCCGGCAACGGCGTGCGGGTGCTCGCGGAGGTCGTGCTGATCGGCTTCGGCATATCGCTGCTCCTGCCGGGCGTTTCGGCGCGCATCGAGGCGCCGCTGTCGCGCCTGTCGCGCTTCGGCCCGCGCACGCGCGGTGACGGGTTCTGGAGCGGCGTGGGCGTGGGCGGCGCGCTCGGCTTCGCCTACACCCCGTGCGCCGGGCCGATCCTCGCCGCGGTGATCTCGGTGTCCGCCACCCAGGGCACCTCGGCGCGCCTCGTGACGATCGCGCTCGCCTACGCGGCCGGCTCGGCGCTCGTGCTTCTCGTGCTGGCGCTCGGAGGGCGCAAGGTGGCGGACCGGATCAGGGCGGCGGGTCGTGGCCTTGGGCTCCAGCGGGCGATGGGCGTTGTGATGGTGCTCACGGCGGTGGCGATGGCCACGATGGTCGACGTGAAGCTCGAGAACGCGCTCGCGCAGCACCTGCCTACCGCGCTGATCGATCCGGCGAACTCGATCGAGACCTCGCATCCGGTGCAGTCGCGCCTCGCCAGCCTGCGCGGCAAGCCGCGCTTCGACAGCACGAGACCGGTGGCTCACGGGCCCGCCGGCAAGCGGCCCGCGGATGGCCTGCCGGTGCTCGGCAAGGCGCCGGACTTCGCAAGTCCCGGACCCTGGCTCAACACGGGCGGCAAGCGCCTGACGCTCGCGAGCCTCCGCGGCCGCGTTGTGCTGGTCGACTTCTGGACCTACACGTGCATCAACTGCATCCGTACGTTTCCCTATCTCAAGGCCTGGGACGCCCGCTACCGCAAGGCCGGGCTAACGATCGTCGGCGTGCATACGCCGGAGTTCCCGTTCGAGCACGACACCGGCAACGTGAAGCACGCGATCGCCAGCGACGGTATCCGCTACCCGGTGGTGCAGGACAACAACTACGGCACCTGGACGGCCTGGGGCAACCAGTACTGGCCGGCCGAGTACCTGATCGACGCGCGCGGGCGCGTGCGCTACACCCACTTCGGCGAGGGCGACTACGCAAAGGACGAGGAGGCGATCCGCACCCTGCTCGCCGAGCGCGGCGACAAGCGCCTGGCCAACGGCCTCGCGAAGGTGCACGCGATCAAGCCGCCGAGGCTGGCCACGCCCGAGACCTACGTGGGCACCGCTCGCGCCGAGGGCTACACCAACGGCCCGGTGAAGGGCGTCCACGACTACGGGCCGCCGCCGAACGGGCTTGGGCTGAACCAGTTCGCCTACGGCGGCGTGTGGAACGAGACGAAGGAGTCGGGCACCGCGGTTCGCTCGGCGTCGCTCAACCTCGACTTCCAGGCGCAGCGCGTGTACGTCGTGCTCGGGCCCCCGCCGGGCCGCAGCGCGCTCGTGCAGGTGCTGCTGAACGGCAAGCCGATCCCGCGGGGTTCGGCGGGCA
>DATEPK010000059.1:0-2742 GCA_035273245.1 Thermoleophilaceae bacterium | reverse complement strand
GTAAGCGCGCATCGGCAGGTCCATGAACTCATGGAGCTCGGCGAAGTCCACGATCTCGTCGTACTTCTCCGCGAGCTCCTCCTTGTGAAGCCCGGCGGCGAGGCCGCCGAGGACGACGTTCTCGCGGCCGCTGAGCTCGCGGTTGAAGCCCACGCCCAGCGCGAGCAGCGTGCTCACGCGGCCCTCCACCTCCACACGGCCCTCCGTGGGCGGCAGGATCCCGGCGATGGTCCGCACGAGCGTGGACTTGCCCGCGCCGTTGGCGCCCACCACGCCGAGCACCGTGCCCTTCTCCACCTGGAACGAGACGTTCTTCACGGCCTCGATCTCGCGGATGAGCTTCTCGCGGCGGCCGAGGCGAAGCAGGGTGGTGCGCAGCGTAGGGATCTTCTCGTACGCCGTGCGGTAGGTGATCGAGACGTTCTCGACCTTGATGCTCGGGCTAGATGCGGACGGCAAAGTCACGCTCGCGGGAGATGAAGAAGAGCGCTCCGACGATGAGGCCGAAGACCGCCCAGCCGGTCCCGATCACCATCAGGTTGAGTGGCGGCGCCTTCTGCTTCTGGAGAACGTCGCTCCAAGCGGCGAGCATCGACGCCATCGGGTTGAGCAGCAGCCAGTGCTGGATGTGCCTCGGAACGTCGTCCCAGTAGTAGAGGATCGGCGAGATGTACATCCAGATCCGCAGCAGGTAGGGCAGGAAGCTCGACAGGTCGCGGAAGTACACCTGGGCAGCCCCGCAGAACATCGCCACGCCCGTCGAGAACACGGTGACCATCAGGACGATCGGGATCGACCACAGCATGTAGATCGTCAGCGTGCCGCCGGCCGCGAAATGGATGATCGCCCAGATGATCATGGTCGGAAGGAAGCGCTTGAACGAGGTGGCCATGGACGCGAGCGGAAGCAGCGTGCGCGGGAAGGCGGTGTTGAGGATCAGCCCGCCGCCGCGGACGACCGAGTTCGACCCCTCGGTGGCGCCGGTCTGCAGCACTTGGTAGAGGAACAGCCCGCCAAGCAGGTGGGCGAAGAAGCTGAGCGGCCGTGGGTGGTGGCGGATGAGGTCGACCAGCAGGAAGTAGACCGAGCCGAGCAGCAGCGGGTTGAGCAGGAGCCACATCTGCCCGAAGGCGGTGTCGAAGTGCTTGGCGCGCATCGTGGTGCGCGACAGCTCGAGTGCGAATTCGCGCCGCTCCCAAACGAGCCTGAGGTAATGGCCCATCGGCGGCAGGCCGACCTTGTGCGGCAGATAGACGTGGCGCTCGCCGTACTCGTCATCGCGGTACGCCTCGGGAAGGAGATGGCCCTCCTCGAGCGCCTCGCGCTCCGCGGCGATGGCTTCCTTTGCCTTTTCTTCAGCCGAGGTCGTGCTCATTGCTCAGTTAAGTGTGCCCTCCGGTGGGTCACCGTAGACGGTCCGACGCGAGAATCGCCACGAGGTGGCCGACGAGCGTGATGGCGCCCACCGGCAGCAATGCAATCACGAGCACGCGCGAGCCGATTCGGTCCCCCGCGGCCGTGTCCGCGATCGCAGCGGCGAAGGCTAGCAATGAGAACTCCACCGCGACGAAGGCGCGGTAGAAGGGAAGCAGGCCCGCGGCGCGCCGGATCCGGCGCAGCAGCCCGCCTCGCGGCGCGGCCACCGACTGCGCGTCGACCGCCTTCGGCCTGCCGGATTCCGCGCGCGCCACGTTCACCAGCACGGTCTCCGACTTGATCAGCAGCACCATCACCGCGATCACGAGGCCGAGCGTGGTCCAGCCGCCCAGCGAGTGCCAGCCGCCGTCCGCGCGGATGCCGAGCCCGATCGGCAGCGCGGCCTCCGTGACGTAGTGCGCGATGCGGTCGAGGTAGATGCCCGCCGGCGAGGACTGGCCGCGCACGCGGGCGAGCTCGCCGTCGCTGCAGTCGAGCAGGAGCTGCAGCTGGATGAGCAGCACGGCGCCCGCCGCCGCCACGAGGCTGGGAAGGCTCGTGAGCGCCGCCGCCGCGAGCCCGGCGACGGTCATGAAGCCGGTGACCTCGTTCGGCGACACGCGCGTGGGCAGGAGCAGACGCGTGAGGTACGGCGACACGCGGCGCATGTAGAGCCGCCCGGCCCAGTGCTCCGCGCTGTGGCGGGCGAAGATCTCGGCCGGCTGGCCGATCGCCTTGATCTCAGCCAGCGAGGTCGTCGGGGTACGAGTGGACGTGATTGAGGATCGCCTCCTCGTCGAGATCGAGGTGCTCCAGGATGGTGAACCGATCGGGGCGGGTGCGCGGCGCATATGCCACCGCCTGCGCGAACTGCTCGTCGCTCAGGCCGACATCGCGGTGCGTGCGCGGCAGCTCGTGGCGCGCCAGGCAGGAGTCGAGCTCGGCCGCGAGCACGGGATCGTCCTGAAGGTGGGCGGCGAAGCGCGCGCCGATTCCCGCCAGCTCGCCGTGCAGCGCCGTGTCCGGAAAGAGGTGGTCGACGGCGTGCACGATCTCGTGGTCGGCGCCGCTGCACGGGCGGCTCGATCCGGCCGTGGCCATGGCGAGGCCGGAGAGCACCAGCGCCTCCGCGAGGACCACGAGGAAGTCGTCGTCCTCCACCGTGCCGTCGCTCTCGAGCACGGCCTGTGCGCCAGTGTGCGCGAGGGCCACCGACAGCCCGTCGATCGGCTCTCCGCGCTCGCGCTTCGCGAGCCGCCAGTCCGCGATCGCCGAGAGGTTGCTGATCGCATCACCCACGCCCGAGCGCCGCATCTGCACCGGGCT
>DATEPK010000058.1:0-10448 GCA_035273245.1 Thermoleophilaceae bacterium | reverse complement strand
CTCGCCCTCGGCCTCAGCCGAGTGGTGACGCTCGATGGCCGCCGCCAGGCGGTTCGGCAGGCCCCAGCGGCGGGCGAGCACGCCGCCCACCAGGCCGTGGTCCACACCGAGCTCGCGGCGCTCGCGGTGAACGCGCTCCTCGGGCGTGCGGGCCTCGCCGTGCACCTGGCCCGGGTAGCCCGGGTAGGCGTGGATCAGGACGAGCTGGCCGATGTCGTGAAGCAGCGCGGAGACGAGCAGCTCATCGCGGTCGTCGTAGCCGATCTCACGCGCGAGGCGCTCGGCGGCGCGCTGCGTGGCGACGGCGTGAAGGCGGAAGCGCTCGGGCTGAGCGTCCCACCCCGGCGTGCGCTCGAAGAAATCGAATACCTGCGCGCGGGAGGCGAGCGCCTCGACGCCCGAGGGGCGAAGCAGCTCGATCGCCTTCGGGATGCTCGTGATCTTGTTCTTCTTCGGCGAGGGCGCCGAGTTGGCGATGCGGAGCACCGCGATCACGAGAGCCACGTCGGACTCGACGGCTGCGACCATGTCGCCCACCGAGCCGCGCTCCTCGCGAGCGAGGCGCAGAAGCCGGTTGCGCGACTCAACGAGGGCGGGGAACGCCTCGAGTGCCTCGAACGCAGCGGTAAGCCGCCGCCCGTGGCCCTCTGCCTGCGGTCCACGCGCAGCCTGCTGCTGCTGCGGCGTCCGTGCGCTCTGGTTCATTGCTGCTTCCAAGTCTTTATCTCCCATGTGCAGGCGTTCCGAAAACCGGAACGCGCCTTGCACACTGGCGTAATCGGCAGGCGTGGACGAAAGGTTGAGGACGCTTGCCTAGCTTTTTTGGGGGATTCCGGCGCTAATTGCGTCCGTTTGCCCTGGCGAGGGCCTCGTCCACCCTCGAGAGCGTCTCCTCGCGGCCCAGCACGGCCACCGACTCGAAGATCCCAGGCGACACCGTGGTGCCGCTGATCGCGACCCTCAGCGGCTGGAACACGTCCTTCGGCTTGGCGCCTGTCTCCTCCACCACACGCCGCAGCGCGGCCTCGACCGATTCCGCCGTGAACGGCTCGGTGTGCTCGAGCGCCTCGCGGGCCTTCGCCAGCCGCTCGGCGGCGCCGTTCTGCATCACCTTGGTCCAGGCCTTCTCGTCGGTCGGCTGGCGCTCTACAAGAAAGCCTGCAAGCGTCCAGAAGTCGTCCAGGGTCTGCATCTTCTCCTGGGCGATCTGCACGGCGTCGACCGGAATTTCGCGGTTCAGCCGCCTCTCCAGCAGCCCGTGGAGCTCCTCGAGCGGGAGCTCGCGCAGGTAACGGCCGTTCATCCAGCGGAGCTTCTGCTCGTCGAACACCGCCGGGTTCTTCGACACCCGCTCGAGCGAGAAGAGCTCGATCAGCTCGCTCGTGGTGAAGAAGGTGGTGCTCTCGTCGTAGCCCCAGCCGAGCAGCGCCAGGTAGTTGCGCACCGCGGCGGGCAGGTAGCCCGTGTCGCGCAGCTCCTGCACGCTGGCCGCGCCGTGGCGCTTTGAGAGCTTCTTGCCGTCCGGCCCGTGCAGCAGCGGCAGGTGCGCGTAGACCGGCGTGTCCGCGCCGAGCGCCTTCAGCACCATCATCTGGCGTGGCGTGTTGGAGATGTGGTCCTCGCCTCGGATCACGTGCGTGATGCCCATGTCGTGGTCGTCCACCGCCACGGCGAGGTTGTAGAGGGGGCTGCCGTCTGAGCGGGCGATCACGAAGTCCGCGATGTCCTTGTGCTGGAAGACGATCTCGCCGCGGATCAGGTCGGGCACGACGGTCTGGCCCTCGTCCGGCACACGCAGCCGCACGGCTCCCTCGTCGAAGTAGGCGTGCCCCTCCTCCACGAGCCGGGCGATCTCGTCCTTGTGCCGCTGCACACGCTCGGACTGGAAGTGCGGTCCCTCGTCCCAGTCGAGCTCGAGCCAGCGGAGCGCGTCGAGGATCTGCTCGATGTTCTCGGGCGTCGAGCGCTCGCGGTCGGTGTCCTCGATGCGCAGGACGAAGGTGCCGCCGTTCCCGCGCGCGAGCAGCCAGTTGTACAGTGCCGCCCTCGCCCCGCCCACGTGAAGGGCGCCGGTGGGCGACGGCGCGAATCGGACTCTCATGGAACCGGACATGAACAGGACAGGATGCTAATCGGCGCCCATGTGTCCACGGCCGGCGGCCTCGTGAATGCCCACGAGCGGGGCGTCGAGCGCGGCTGTGAGGCGATCCAGGTGTTCAACCAGTCGCCGCGGATGTGGCGGCCCACACAGTGGAAGCCGAACGACATCGAGGCGTTCTGCGCGCTGATGGAGGACGGCCCGATCAAGTCCGTGGTGATCCACGCCGTCTACCTCATCAACTGCGCGACGAAGGACAAGGAGATGAGGAAGAAGTCGCTGGCCTCATTGACTCACTCGCTGCGGATGGGCGACGCGATAGGCGCCGACGGCGTGGTGGTGCATCCGGGCTCGCGGCTGAAAGACCCGCTCGACGAGGCGCTGGGACGGGTGGCCGAGATGGTGCGCGAGGCGCTCGCCGAGTCGGAGAGCTGCCGGCTGCTGCTCGAGAACACCGCCGGCGCCGGCGCCACGATCGGGCGCTCCTTCGCCGAGCTCTACGAGATCGTGGGGCGCGCCGGCGGCGATGAGCGGATCGGCATCTGCCTCGATTCGTGCCACATGTACGCGAGCGGGTTCGACATCAGCGATGACGCCGGCCTCGAAGAGGTGATCGACGACTGCGTGAGCGAGCTCGGACTGGAACGCGTGGGCTGCATCCACGTGAACGACTCGCAGACGCCGCTCGGCTCGAACCGCGACCGTCACGCCCCGCCCGGTGACGGTGAGCTCGGCGACTCCGGCTGCTCGGCGTTCCTCTCCGAGCCGCGCTTCGAGGGCCTGGCCGCCTTCTTCGAGGGTCCGGGGGTGGAGGGCAGGGATCCGGGCGCAGCCGACATCGCGAAGATGCGCGAGCTGCGGAAGAAGGGGCTGGCGCGCCGGAAGCGCAGGGCCAGCCGCGCCAAGAAGTAGCCTTTTTCGGAAGGGCGTGCCGGGAAGACTGGTCGGCGACACGTCTCGCCATGTCTGTCTTCGCCGTTACATCCTTCGACACCGCGGCCCTGGTTCTGGGCGGCTTGCTCGTGCTCGGCGCGCTTCTGGCCGGGCTGGCGCACCGCAGCTTCCTGTCGCTCACGGCCGTGTTCGTGGTCGCGGGCTTCGTGCTCGGGCAGGGCGGCTTCGGCGTGCTGGACTTCGCGCGGCTGTCGGGCTTCGTGAACGGCCTCGCCACGGTCGCACTGATCGTGATCCTCTTCCGCGACGGGCTCGAGGTGGAGGCCGAGATGCTCCAGCGCGCGTGGCGTCCTCCGTTCCGGGCGCTCGCGATCGCCATGCCGCTCACGTGCGTGCTTGTCGCGGTGTTCGCCGTCCTCGTCACGGATCTGTCGTGGACCGAGGCGTTCCTGCTCGGCGCCCTGCTGTCGCCCACCGACCCGGTGCTCTCGTCTTCGGTCGTCACGAACCCGCGGGTGCCGCGCGCGATCCGGCACTCGCTCAACCTCGAGTCCGGCCTCAACGACGGGCTTGCGCTGCCGGCGGTGCTCGCGTTCGCGGCCGCGCTCGACCCAACGCAGTCGAACTTCGTGTGGTGGCAGTTCGTGCTCGAGGACGTCGGCTTCGGCCTCGCCGTCGGGCTCGTGTTCGGTCTCGCCGCGGCGCGCCTGCTGCCCCACGCGCGTGCGCTCGGCCACGAGATCAGCCCGCGCCAGAAGGCGCTCTACGGCCTCGGGGTGGCATTCGCCACCTACGGGGTTGCCGTGGCCACGCCGCACGGCAACGGCTTCATCGCCGTGTTCGTGGCGGCGATCGTGCTCGGCATCGCGCGCGCGGACGTGCGCGAGTGCTTCGAGAGCCGGTCGCAGGAGCTGATCGAGGTCGTGAAGCTCGGGATCTTCGTGGTCTTCGGATCGCTCGTCACCTTCTCCGACCTCTTCAACGACGGCTGGGCGGCCGTGGCCATCGTCGCCGTCACGCTGGTGCTGATCCGGCCGATCGCGATCTTCATCTCGCTCACCGGCACACGCCTTGGCATGAGCGCTCGGGCGTTCATGGGCTGGTTCGGCCCCAAGGGTGTGGCGACGATGGCGTTCTCGCTCCTCGTCCTCGGAAAGAACATCGAGGCCGGCCGCAGGATCTTCGACATCGCGGCGCTGGCGGTGTTCACCTCGATCATCGCCCACGGGCTGAGCGACCAGCCAGGCTCGGAATGGATGGCGCACCAGGCCGAGAAGGGGGGAACACCGAACCTCGATCCTGGTGCTGGCCCTGTGGAGGGCGTCCGGGCGCAGACGTAGCCTCGTCATATGAACCCGCGGACCATCTACGTCGAGTGCGACATCCCGCCGGGAATGACGTGCAGCGAGTACCGCCGCATCCGGTCGGCGACGCGCCGCCGGCGTGAGCCGCGGCGCTACCGGATCAGGTTCCGGCGCCGGCGCTGACCGGCGCTCCGAAGAGCCGGGCGCAGCGCTCCACAGCGGCGGCGTCCCCCTCCACCTTCAGCCGGCCCCGCTCCTCTGCCTCGCGCGACGTGAGAAGGCCGCGTCCGATGTCCGCGAATGTTGCGTGGTCCATCGTGAGGATCACGTCGGGGTCGTCCACCGCACCCGACGTCACGCGCACGAACCCGCCTTCTGCCGTGACGACGATGCTTTCGTCCCCCACGCGGAATTCGTACGAGTCATGGACCTCAGGTCCAAGCGCGCCTGGGCGCACGGCCGCCTGGATCGCCGGGAGCCAATAGCTGGCTTTCACAGCGTCGCCCTTCCCCGGCTTGCCGACAAGCTGGAGCCCCCATTCGAAGAGGCTGCCGAGGACGGGCTGTAATCCCTCGCCGAGCTCCGTCAGCCGGTAGACGGTGGATGCGGCCGGTGGCGGCATGCGGCGCTTCTCCACGAGGCCGGAGTCCTCCAGGGAGCGGAGCCGCTCGGCCAGCACATTGGGTCCGATGCCGGGCAGACCATCCTGGAGATCCGTGTAGCGCTTGGGGCCGGCGAGCAGCTCGCGGACCACGAGAATTGTCCAGCGCTCGCCGATCACATCGAGCGCCCGGGCGGCAGGGCAGTACTGCTGGTAGCTACGCATGCTTCGGGTATCGTAGCGAATACTTAGTTTTTTGTAGTACTGTGTGCCGCCATGACTATCTCGGTTGACAACACGGATTCCGCCAACGTCATCGCGCCTCCGCCGCTGATCTACCTGAGCGGGGTTGCTCTTGGCTTCGTCCTCGAGGCGCTGCTGCCGTCTGCTTCGTTGCCCGGTTGGCTGCGCTGGGGCGTCGGCGGCGCTCTCCTCGTCGTGGGCATTGCGCTCGCGCGAGCGTTCTTTCGCGCGCTCGTGGGCGGTGGCACGACGGTCTCGCCATACAGCGCGAGCCAGGCGCTCGTCACCTCCGGCCCCTACCGGTTCAGCCGCAATCCGGGCTATCTCGGGATGGCGCTGGTCTTCGCCGGCATCTCGCTGATGAGCAGCGCGGTGTGGTCGCTGGTCGCGCTGGTGCCCACGCTCGCGGTCATCGAGTTCGGAGTGATCCATCGCGAGGAGCGCTATCTCGGGCGCGCGTTCGGCGAGGAGTACCGCGCCTACCGGGCGCGCGTGCGGCGATGGCTGTGACGGTGGCGAGCTAGCCGCCGACGACACCGCGAAGGAACGGGATCACGAGATCCCGCACCTGGTCCGGGTAGTCCACGAACGGCCAGTGGCCCGCGAACGGAAGAACGTGCACCTGAGCGTCCGGGAACGCCTGCTTCTGCTCGTCGGCGATGTAGAAGGGCACGTACGGGTCCTCCTGGCCCCACACCACGAGCGCGGGCCGTGGCCGCTGACTCAGCACTGCCGCCTGAGCGCGGCCCATGGCGTCCGGGCTGCTGATGTCGCGGTAGTAGTGCAGGGCCGCGCAGCGTGTCGAGCGATCGAAGTCGTCGTACATGCGGTTGACGAAGGCCCATGGGAGCGGCTTGGGATTCTGTGCGTCCAGTGAGGCATCGAAGGTCTGGCGCGTGGTGGTGGCCATGTTGAGCTCGCCGACTATCGGGGTGTGCCACTCGAGCGCGAGGGGGTGACCCACGTAGTTGAGCAGCACCCCGGTGTCGATCAGCACGACGCTCTTGAGCCGGTCAGGGTGCTCGCTCGCCCACTGGAGACCCCACGGGCCGCCGAAGTCGTGCAGCACCATGTCCGCCTGCTGAATGCCGAGCTGCGCGAGCATGCCGTCGATGAAGTGCGCGGCGCCCTCCGTCGTGTACGGGCCTCCGCTCGGATCGTCGGCGTGGCCGAACCCGGGCATGTCGAACGCCACCGCCCGCGCGAACTGGCCCGTGGCCGACACGAGCTGGTCGAAGTCGCGTGAGGAGCCGGGGTTGCCGTGGATGAACACCACGGCCTCGGTCGCGCCGGGCGGGCCGGCCTCCATGACGGGAGTGGAGATCCCGTCGACGGTCATACGGAAACGGTGGACGTTCGCCGGCAGCGGCTGGTCACCGACGATCACGGTGTGCTCCGCGTCCGTGACGGCGCCGGTGGCGCCTCCATCGAGTCCTCCGTCGCAGTACACGAGGGAGTCGTGCGTAGGGTCAGTCGCGGCCGTGGCCGATGCTGCCGTCAGCGCGGCGAGTACGCCGGTTATCGCGATTGCGACTCGAAGCTTCTGCACCCCTGCCATCCCCCTGCTGAGGGAGTGGTCCCCAGGGCGCGCGGGCGCGAAACCAGGGAACCGCTACAGGCGGTCGCGCAGGTCGAACGCGGAGTCGAATGACCCCTCGTCCGGGTCCGCGAAGAACTGCGGGTTGGTGCAGTCGAAGGCGTCGCCGTGGCCGTCGTAGGCCTTCTCGACGCTGAACTTGCAGCGCGAGATCGGGCTGCCCGTCATCTTCACGCCGCCGAAGCCGTGGCGGGTGCGCTCAGCCTCCTCGAACACGGCGACGTCGATCTCGCCGCGGAACACCTTGTTCATGCAGCCCATGAACCGCCGGCCGGTGCGCTCGTCGTCGAAGAGATAGAGGTAGGGACAGCGCGACTCGATGCATCCCGTCGGGTGAACGAGCCGGTCGCAGAAGGCGCAGCACTGCCTGCACTCATGTGCGGATGCGCTCTGACTGGTTGCCCCAGGCACCAAATCAGTGTAGCCGCGAAGCAGCTTCAGAAGTAGGTTGTCGGCCCTCGCAGCGCGTGGTGGAGCACACACGAACTGCAGCGATAATGGCGGCCCTAGGAGGCCCGCCCGGCCACTGTGTCATCTAGTTGTCGTCAGGCAGCACCTGGATGACACGGTGGCCCGCCGTGCTTCCCTCATTGCTGCCGTACACGCCAACGACCAGCGGTAGCCGCCGCGAGCTGACTAGGCCGCTATCCGGACGCCCGCGAGCTCTTCGAGCTCCGTGCGGAACGAGCTGCTGTCGGCCACCCGGAAGTCGGGGCCGAGGAGCAGCGAGCGCTCGCCGATGCAGAGCATCAGCTCGTAGTCGCCGCGGTGATGGTGCACCAGGTCCTTGAGGTCCTGCACGAAGTGCGCCGGCAGATCTCCGGAAAGGCGCACGGTCACCCGCTTGGGCGGTGCAGCCGCCATAGTCGCCGCTTCTCTCTTGGCGTCCTCCACCTCCTCGTGCGTCGGCTCGAACACCTCCACGTCCTGCACGACTAGCTTGGTCTCCCCCTGCTCCTTGTGGTCCACGCGCCCGCGCACGATCAGGACCTTGTCGTCCCCGATCTTGTCCGCGTTCGACGCGTACGCCGAGTTGAAGACGAGCATCTCGACCGACCCCTCGAGGTCGTCGAGCGTGGCGAACATCATCGGCTCGCCCTTCTTCGTGCGGATCTTCTTGGACTCGGTGATCGTGCCGCCGACGGTGACCCACTCGCCGTCCTTCTTGTGGTCGAGCTCAGCCAGCGAGCACTGCACGCGCGCCCGCAGGGCGGCGCGCACTTCCTTCAGTGGATGGCTCGACAGGAACAGGCCAAGCGTTTCCTTCTCCATCGCGCCGCGCTCGTTGCGATCGTCAGGAATCGGCGGCACGGGCTGGTGGTGCGCGCCGAGGAAGGCTGCGCCCGGCGCGGCGGCCGGTTCGGGCTCGCCGAGGTCGAAGATCGAGCCCTGCCCGAGCAGCGCGTCCTGCTGCGCCTTCTGGCCCGACCCCTGAGCATCCGCCAGCACCGAGAGCATCCCGTTGCGCGTGGCACCCGTGGAATCGAGCGCGCCGCACTTGATCAGCGACTCGATCGCCTTCTTGTTCACCGCGCGGCAGTCCACGCGCTCGCAGAAGTCCCAGATCGAGCGGAACGGCCCGCCGCTGTCGCGCGCCTCGATGATCGCGTCGACCGCAGCCGCTCCGACGTTCTTCACCGCGTCGAGCCCGAAGCGGATGTTCCCCTCGACCACCACGAAGTCGTGCTCCGACTCGTTCACGTCCGGCGGCAGCACCTCGATGCCCATCTCCTCGCAGCGCGACACGAAGAACGGAACCTTGTCCTTGGTCGACATCACCGAGGAGATCAGCGCCGCCATGTACTCCGCCGGGTAGTTCGCCTTCAGCCACGCCGTGCGGTACGAGATCAGGCCGTAACAGGCGGCGTGCGACTTGTTGAACGAGTAGTCGGCCGAGGCCTCGTTAACCGCCCACAGCTCCTCGATCACGTTCTCGGCCGTCCCGCTCGCACGGCAGCCCTCGAAGAACTTCGGCCTGAGCTTGGCCATCGCCTCGCGGTTCTTCTTGCCGATCGCCTTGCGCAGGTCGTCCGCCTGAGGGCCGCTGAATCCCGCGAGCACCTTGGCGATCTGCATCGACTGCTCCTGGTAGAGGATCACCGAGTAGGTGGACTCGGTGATGGGACGCAGCCGCTCGTCGATGTAGGCGATCGCCTCGGGATTGCGCTTGTTGCGCGCGTAGGTGTCGATGAAGCGCATCGCGCCCGGGCGGTAGAGCGCGTTGAGCGCGACGAGGTCCTCGAACTCGGTCGGCCGGACCTTGCGCAGCGCCTCGCGCATGCCGTCTGACTCGAACTGGAACACGCCGATCGAGTCGCCCCGCGCGAGCATCTCGTACGTCTTCACGTCGTCGAGCGGCAGCGAGGACATGTCCGGCCGCTGCCCCGTCGAGCGCTCGATGATGTCGAGCGCCGACTCGATCACGTCGAGGTTGCGCAGCCCGAGGAAGTCCATCTTGAGGAGGCCGATCTCCTCGATCGGCTTCATCGAGTACTGCGTGACAGTGCGATACGCGCGCCCGCCGTCCTCGTCCACGACGCCGCGGTCCTCGGCGAGCTGCAGCGGGACGACGTCGGTGAGCGGCCGGTCGGCGATCACCACCGCCGCAGCGTGGATCGACGAGTTGCGCACCGTCCCCTCGAGACCGCGCGCGAGGTCCACGATCTCCTTCGCCACCGGATCCTCGGCGTACGCGCGCGCGAGCTCCTCCCCCGGCTTGAGGCAATCCTCGAACGACGGCGGCCGGCCCATGATCGGATCCGGGATCAGCTTCGCGAGGCGGTCACCGGCGCCGTAGTCGTGCCCCAGCACGCGCGCGGCGTCGCGCGTGGCGGCGCGCGGGAACATGCGGCCGAAGGTGACGATCTGCGCGACCGAGTCCTGCCCGTACTTGTCGGCCACGTAGCGCATCACGCGGTCGCGGCCCTTCACCGAGAAGTCGATGTCGATATCCGGCATCGACACGCGCTCGGCGTTGAGGAACCGTTCGAACAGCAGGTCGTACCGCAGAGGGTCGACATCCGTGATCTGCAGCGAGTAGGAGACGATCGAGCCCGCCGCCGACCCGCGGCCCGGCCCGACCGCGATGCCGTTGTCCTTCGCGAACTTGACGAAGTCCCAGACGATCAGGAAGTAGCCCGAGAAGCCCATCCGGTCGATCACCTCGAGCTCCATCTCGAGCCGCTCGACCGCCTCGGCGGGCGGCGGATCGCCGTAGCGGGCGCGCAGGCCCTCCATTGCCCGCTCGCGAAGGTAGTCGCCCTCCGCCTCGCCGTCGGGGGTGGGGTAGCGCGGGATCAGCATCTTGCCGAGCTCGATCTCCACGTTGCAGCGCTCGGCGATCTCGAGCGACGTCTCGACCGCGCCCGGGAAGGGGGCGAACGCGTCCGCCATCTCCTGGTTGTCCTTCAAATAGAACTCGTTGGTGTCGAAGCTCAGCTTCGGCTCGCGCAGCGTGGACTTGGTCTGCACGCAGAGCAGCGCCGCGTGGTGGCCGTAGTCCTCGCGCCGCAGGTAATGGACGTCCGCCGTGCCGACGAGCGGCCGCCCCACCTCCTGCGCGACGCGCATGATCCCCTCGTTCGCCTTGTCCTGGTCGGCGATGCCGTTGACCTGCACCTCGAAGTACACGTTCTCGGGCGAGAAGACCTGCAGCAGGTCGTCCACGTGGGCGCGCGCCTCGGCCGGGTTGTCCTCCACGATGCGGCGGCA
>DATEPK010000057.1:0-4630 GCA_035273245.1 Thermoleophilaceae bacterium | reverse complement strand
CAGCCCGTGTAGCAGTAGCCGCACACGCGCGGGTCGTCGCACTTCGGATCCGCGTTGCGGGTGATCGGCTTCCACGGGAAGCCACACGACTCCATGCCTTCGATCATCTTGCGGTGCGAGCGGTTCTGCGACGTCGCCTCGGCGTTCACCTGGAGTCGCTCCCACACCGCGTCGATGTGCTGGTCGTACTCGAGCTGGTCGATGCCCTCCACCCCGTGCTCGGCCCACTCCTTGCGGATGTGCTCCGGCGTGCGGATGCAGTTCATGTAGTTGACGATCGTGCCGCCGCCGAGTGTGGCGCCGGCGAGCACCGAGATCGAGCCGTCCTCCGACGCGAGCAACCCGCCGCCGAGGTAGAGCTCGAGCGAGCCGGGCAGCTCGAGCTGCTTGAAGTCCTGCTCGTTCCGGTAGCCGCCCTGCTCGAGCACCACCACCGACTTGCCTGCTTTGGCCAGCTCCGCCGCCAGCACCCCGCCGCCGGCGCCCGAGCCCACCACGCACACGTCCGCCGTAAGCGTGGCCTCGCCGCCGCTGAGCTGCTCCACGTTGATCGTCTTCGGAGCCTCGTCGGCGCTCGGCGGGGCGCTGATCGGCCCTGGATAGCCGAGCGCCTCCCAGTTGGGGTTGCGCCCCTGCTCGTCGGGGAGCGCGTAGAAGAAGAGCATCGTGAGGCCCTTGAAGACCTTGATCCCCAGCTTGGCCTCGGGCCCGCTGGCAGCCACCTGCTTCAGCACCTGTGTGCGCACTTCGAGCGGCAGGGAGGCGAAGTCATTCGCGCTCAGCCCATCGAGCAGCTGGCCGAAGCCCTCGATCTCCTCGGGCAGCATCGCCTGCGCCATGAGGCCCTCGATCTGCGCGGGCACTCCCATGTCCGAGGCGGAGCGGGCCATGTAGGCGCGCATGGTCTCGTCGTCGCCGTCGTAGGGAACCGAGGGCACGATCGTGTCGCAGAGCGCCTCGAGCGTCCGCCGGCGGGTCTCGTCGAGCACGCCTGCCATCACTGCCATGAGCCACCTCTCCTCGTTGGTCGCGGGGCAGCTTAACTCCGACTGGCTGACCGGCCAACCCTGGCGGACTTTGATCGAAGGCTCTTGATCCATCTCCATCGGCACTGGCACGATCATGAGTTGGTGACCCGAGGACTTCCGTACGCGCTGTCTACTGCAGCCCTGTTGGTCGCCGCGTCGGCGGCGGGCGGCGCGCGCCCAGTTCCTACGTGCTCGGCCCGCCAGCTTCGGCTTACGGACGGTGGCGCCATCTCGCAGGCGACAGGTGAACATGCGCGGGCCTTCAAATTCCGCAACCGCTCGTCGAGCAGGTGCGAGCTGCGCGGCTATCCGGGAGTGAGACTGCTTGCTCGAGGCCGCATGCTGCCTTTCTCCTATGCGTGGGGTGGCGGCGCGTATCTGGCACCTCGCGGGCCCCACCGCGGCGTGGTGCTCCGGGAGGGGCAGGCGGCGTGGTTTCTCGTTACGAAATATCGCTGTGACATCGGCGTGCTCCGGACCGCCGATGGCATCTCCGTGTTCCCACCCGACGGAAGCGAGCCACGAAGACTTCGGCTGCCCAAGACGGTCTCCTTCGACTACTGCAGAGCCGTCCGCGGCCCGAACCGGGCCGACCCAGGCAACACCGTCCACATAGGGCCGATCGTTCAAACCCGCGCTGGGCTGAGGAGCTAGCGCGCGGCCAAGTTGCGTACTCCTTACTCCGTACTCCCCACTCCCCGTACACTGCCGCGTCCCAGTGGCTTTCCAGCTCATTCCCGTAAACGGTCTCCGCGTCGAGGGGCGCAGCGAGGCGCCCGACGTCGGCGAGTTCTCGGGTCCCGTGATCGCGATGGGGGTTCAGGACAGCGATCCGATCGCGGCGGTGGCACCGGAGTCGGAGGCGGCACACACGCGGGAGGGGCTCGACGGCCGCGGCACCACCTACTTCCTCGTCTGCGACGAGTCGAAGCCGCAGCCGGTGTGGGTTGCCAAGCACGACGTGGAAAGCCACACGTTCAATTGAACTTCGACCTCACCGACGAGCAGTCTTCTATCCGGCGCCTCGTGCGCGACTTCGCCGACCAGGAGGTGCGGCCCGTCGCGGAGGAACTCGATCGCGAGCACCGCTTCCCCTACGAGATCGTGGAGAAGCTCGCCGGGCTCGGGCTGATGGGCATCCCGTACCCGGAGGAGTTCGGCGGCGGCGGCGCGGACAACCTCTCGTACGCGATCGCGATCGAGGAGCTCGCCCGGGTGGACTCGTCGGTGGCGATCACAGTCGCGGCGCATACGTCGCTCGGCACCTGGCCGATCTACACGTTCGGCTCGGACGCCCAGAAGCAGGAGTGGCTGCCGGACCTGTGCAGTGGCCGCAAGCTCGCCTCGTTCGGCTTGACCGAGCCCGAGGCCGGCTCCGACGCGGGCAACACGCGCACGCAGGCGTCGCTTGACGGCGACGAATGGGTGATCAACGGCGCAAAGCAGTTCATCACCAACGCGGGCACGGACATCAGCGGCTGCGTGACGATCACGGCGCGCACGGGCAAGGACGAGATCTCGAACATCATCGTCCCCAACGGAACCCCCGGATACGACATCGAGCCGCCCTACCGGAAGATGGGCTGGAACGCGTCCGACACGCGGCCGCTCGCGTTTTCCGACTGCCGCGTGCCGGAGGAGAACCTGCTCGGCCCGCGCGGCATGGGCTTCAAGCAGTTCCTGCAGACGCTTGACGGCGGGCGCATCGGCGTGGCCGCAATGGGCGTGGGACTCGCCCAGGGCGCTTTGGATGAGGCGCTCGCGTACGCCAAGGAGCGCGTGGCGTTCGGCAAACCGATCGCGAAGTTCCAGGCGATCCAGGCCAAGCTCGCGGACATGGCCACGGAGATCGAGGCCGCGCGGCTACTCACATACAAGGCGGCGTTGCTCAAGGACGCCGGCGAGAACTTCTCGCTCACCGCCGCCCAAGCCAAGCTCAAGACGGGGCGCCTGGCCGTGCGCGCCTCAGAGGAGGCCGTGCAGATCCACGGCGGCTACGGCTACATCGAGGAGTACCCCGTGTGCCGCTTCTACCGCGACGCAAAGATCCTCACCATCGGCGAGGGCACCGACGAGGTGCAGCAGATGGTGATCGCCCGCGCTCTCGGCGCGTAGGCGGGCGCGCGCTACCAGCCGTCGCGGCGGCCGGTGCGCACACGCTCGCGGGCTACCTCGAGGCGGCGGCGCTCGGCCGGCATCAGCAGTTTCTCGATCGGCTCGTACAGCGCGACCACCTTCGCGAACTCGCGGCCCGCGAACGCGGTCCGCGCGTCGCGGCGCGCGTCCTCGAGCTGGAGGAACTCGTGGGTGACGGTGAAGCGCCGCTGGTCGAGAAGCGCGCGCTCGGCCACCCCACGCCACTTCTTCGCGTTGCCGCGCAGGAACTCACCGCAGTGCTCACGCAGGTCGGTGCGAAGGCCGCGGAAGTCGTCGAGCGGCTCGGGCGAGCTGCCGGGGTAGCGGCCCCCCGACGGTCCCACGAGCGCGCGCATGAAGTCGTCGTGCATCACCACGAGGTCCCCGATGCGCTGGCTGACGAGCCGCAGCGAGTCCGAAAAATGCAGCTCGAGCGCGCGGTCCGCCCGGTGGTAGCGGCCGCACACGTAGGCGCCCTCGTGCACCTGCTCGAAGTGGAAGCCGGCGGGCGCCATGACGGCGTCGAGGATCTCCACCCCCCGGCGCAGCGTTTCGCTTCTGCTCACAGCGCTAGACGAGTGCGGGGCTTAGCGGCGCCGCCGGCTCGGGCGAGCGGTCGCGGCCTGTCGAGGGCGGACTGTCGAAGCGCTCCACGTGGCGCTCGAACTCGCGCACGATCCGCTCCCAATCGCCACCCGGCGGAGGCGGTTCGGGATCGTCGTCCTCTCCGCCGGGGCCGTCGTCGTCGCTATCGCTCTGCCTCCCCCAGAAGGCGAAGCCCGAAAGCGGGCCGCCCAGCGCCAGCGCGATCAGCGCGTCCGGCCGCGGAAGCACGAAGGCGCCGAGCAAGACCAGCGCGATCCCGCTGAGCCCGAGCATGACTAGCAGCGGATAGAAGCGGGCGGCGACTCTGCGCGCCCGCGCCGACGAGCCGAGCAGAGCGCCGGTTGCGAAGGGCGATAGAAGCCAGAGCGAAGCGAATGCGAGCACGGTGGGAAGGGTTTGAGGGGTCCTGCCCTGTTATCGGCAGGACCCCGCCCTTCCCTCAACCGCCGAAGCGGCTCTGCAGCGCCTCCACGCTCGCCACGTACTGGCGGGTGGCCGGGAGCATCCCGATCCTCCGCACCGATTCGAGGCCCTGGTAGTAGGCCGCGATCGTCTCGGGAATGTTGCCGCCGGTGTCGCGCAGGAGCTCACCGAGGTACAGCACGCCGGCATGGACGTTGTCCGTAGCCGAGCTGGCGTTCAGCGGCGCGCTGCTGAGCGTGCTGTTGATCCACGACCAGGTGCCAGGGAGGATCTGCATCACGCCGCGCGCGTTCGCGCTCGACACGAGGTCGTTGTTGAAGCCGCTCTCCTGCCATCCGATCGCGTTCGCGAGCGACGCCGGTACGCCGTTGGCCGCGGCGATCTCGGAGATGGTGGATGAGCTCACCCGCTCCGGTGTGGGATACGGCGGAGCGTTT
>DATEPK010000056.1:0-16703 GCA_035273245.1 Thermoleophilaceae bacterium | reverse complement strand
GGCGCGCCGGCTTCACACGGCGGGCGAGGACGTCGCCCGCGCGCCTGAAGCGCCAGCGGCCAAAGGTCCCGTTGCCGTCGAAGCCGGTGAGCATCGAGCCGCCGGCCGCTGCGCGCAGCGCCGGCATCAGCAGGTGGCGGTGACGCGGGTGCAGCGGGCCGTGGCGGCACAGCAGCGCCGTGGCCTCCTCGCCGAGGAGCTCGAGCTCGGGACCGGCGTGCACCACCTGCCGCTCCTCGATCCCGAGCAGTTCGATCACCTTGTCCTGGTAGCGGCGCTCGACCTCGTCAGAGGGATCGGGAAAGCGCACGCTCACGGGCACGGGGAGCGGAAGTCCCTCGCGCCTGGCAACGAGCGTGGCCACGGCCAGCACGGCGGAGGAGTCTCGCCCGCCTGAGAAGCTCACCACGCACGGCGGCCGGCGGAGCGGCTCGAGCACCGCCTCCTCGAGCGCACGCCGCGGCGTCACGTCGCGGTCGACGTGCGGCAGCGGCGGGACCGCTTCCTCGCCCACCATGAGCGAGACGATCTCGAGCGGAGTGGGCCTGATCAGGTCCGTGGCGGCGCTCCTCTGCGCAGGAGCTCCTGGAAGCCGAGATCGGCGTCGCCCTCGAGCCACGCGTGCGCGCGCAGCTGCCCGCCCTCGAGCGGCGCCACACCGATCACGAGCTCGCGCGGGCGGTCGTGCGCCGCCTCCCATGCCTGCCGGACTATGGCCTGTACGAGGCATTTCTCCCGGCGCATGCGGAGCGCCGCGTCGACGCCGCGTCCCGCGCGCTCGGGCAGCCGCGGGACGGGCGGCAGGCCGGCCATCGCGCTCTCGAGCGGGCGTGTCTCCAGCTGTTGCCGCGCGTGGCGGGAAGCGCGGAAGGCCCACCAGGCGGCACGGAGAGTCGGTGGGTCGAGGCGCCGGAGGTTCGGCATCAGTCCTCCAGAAGGCTGCGCTCGCTCATCTGCTCGAGGAACGCGTCGAGGTCGCGGGCCGCCACATCGTGCTCGATGCCGAACCTGCCGGTGAGGCTCTCGATCAGGTCAGTCCGCGTGGATCCCTCCACGAGCGCCGGCCAGATCGACGCTGCCGTGCGATTGACGGCGAAGTAGGTGGATGACTGCACGTCGAGCGCGATCAGCTCGCCCTCCACCTCGCGCCACTCGAGCGCCCCGGGCTTGAGCCGCACCACGTCGCTCATCGCCGCCGGCCCCGCTCTCGCCGCCAGGCCACGAAGCCGGCGCCGCCGTGAACGAGTAGCGAGAACGGCCGCCACACGTACGCGGCCGCCATGCCCACCCTGCCTCGGCGCGCCACCGGAAAGCGCACCCGCATGAACGCCGGCGGCGGCATGATCTCCCGGCGGATCAGACCGAGCTTCGCCCGCTTGCCGCGCGTGCGCCACAAGCGCTCGAAGCCGATGGCAGTGAGCGGAGCGTTGCGCGCGCGGAGGGTGGTTTCCACGCTGGGCGCGCTGTCCAGCTCCATCTCCCGGGCCAGCTCGAGCCCCTCCGGCAGGAGAGCCAGGCCCGCGCTGAACTCGCCGAGCGCGCGCAGCCGCCCGGCCATCTCTGCGGCCTCGCTCCAGGCCTCGCGCGGGACGTGGTTGAGAGCCTGCTCGAGATCGCGGAGCGTGCGCCTGTACCCGCTGCCGTGAGCGGCGGCGTGCAGGGCCACTATCAGCGCGGTCGCGGCCTGCCCCGGCACCGCCACCTGCCGGCCGCCCACCTCGATCATCACCGCTCCCGCGCACAGCTCGGCCCACACCTTGGTCGAGCCGGCGCGGATGTGGTTGAGAGTCCGGTGGAGGTCCACCACCATGCCGTCGCGCCTCCAGGTGGTGGCGTGCGTGCCCACGTGCCCGTGCAAGCGCAGGTCGGCCAGCTCGCGGGCTGATAGGTGGGCGCGCACGTCCTCGTAGCCCAGCTCGCGCAGCACCGCCGCCGCGCGCGGCTCATGGGCGGCCGGAATCAGCAGGTCGAGATCGCTGTAGTGGCGCTGCGCGTCGGGATAGGCCCAGTGGGCGATCGCCGGGCCGCGCAGGATGAGCGAGGGCACGCCGATCGCCTCGAGCGCGGGCAGCAGCTCGGCGGCGGCGGCATCCGCCGCCAGCGTGAGCGTCGCCCGCCTCATCGCGGGCGACACTTGAGTCTGCGAGGCCACTGCGAATCACCGTAAAACGGCCGCCCCCCGCGCGCAAGAACGCGTCGCGGAGCGCTGGCGAGGGTTCGGGGCCTGACGTAGAGTGGTCAGGTGATACGGAGGTTCCGCGCGCGGTACGGATGGGGCGCACGATCCGCGGGTGGCGCCCCCGCACAGTTGACGCTCTCGAGGCCACTCCCCCTGCGCGGCCTCGGGGTGGCCGATGCGGTCGCTGGTCTCGCGATCGCCGGGTTCGTCGTGGTCGCGTCGAGGACGCTCAGCTCCCCCGGGCTGTATGCGGACGAAGCGAGCCAGATCGTGCCCGCGCTCGCCTTCCTCAAGGGGCACATCGCGCAAAGCGTGGTCGAGGGCACCGGTCCCGCGATCGGCATCGGCGCGCACAAGCTCCACGTGATGACGGAGTCCTACTTCGGGTCGGTGAAGAGCGTTGCGTACGCGCCGGTGGCCGCGATCTTCGGCACGGGCGTGCAGGCCATCCGGGGGTTCAGCATCGCACTCGCGGCGCTCGCGCTCGCGGCCTACTGCGCGTTCAGCCGCCGCCTCTTCCGTGACGCCGCCGTCGCTGCCGTGGCCGTGGTGCTGCTCGCCGCGGACCCGAGCTTCGTGTTCTACGCCCGCTCCGACTGGCCGCCGTTCGTCTTCATGCTGCTCACGAAGACGTTCGGCGGCTGGCAGCTCCTGCGCTGGTGGGACACGCGCGACGGCCGTTCCCTCGCGCTCGGCATGTTCGCGCTTGGCATCGGCCAGTGGGACAAGGCGAACTTCGCATGGATCCTTGCCGCCGCCGCGGTTGCGACCGTGGTGGCGGTGGGGCGGCCGCTGTTCGCGCGCCTGGATCGCCGGGTGGTAATCACCGGCGTCGCCTCATTCGCCGCGGGCTGCCTCCCGCTGATCGCCTACAACGTGCGTTCGGGCTTCGGAACGGTCAGCGCGGTGCACGAGGTAGCGCAGCGCGCCGGCACCGCGTCGTTCCCCTACGACGAGCCGCGCACCCCCGGCGGCGGGCTGTTCGCACAGATCGGCCAGCGGCTCGATGTGCTCGGCCGCCTGCTCGACGGCAAGGAGGTCGGGCGCACCGTGGGCACGCCATTCCACACCTTCGAATTCCTGCCGTGGATCTTCGCGTTCGCCGTCTTCGTCGTCTGCGTGCAGCTCGTCACGCGCAGGCTCGAGTCGCGCCAGGCTCGCGCCGTCGTATTCCTGCTGATCCTCGGCGCGGGCACGCTGCTCGCCACTGCCGCCACCTCCGGCGCGTTCCACGGACACCACGTGGTGCTGGTCTACCCCGTGCCTCATCTGATCCTCGCGTTCGTCCTCGTTCAGGCGGCACGCTGGATCGCGCGCAGCTTCTCCGCCCGGCGGCGAATGGCCGCATTCGCCGCGGCCGCGGTCTGCCTGGTGGCGGTGCCGGTGGCTATCGCCGACGTCACCACGGGGCGCATGCTCCATACCTTCGACACCGCGGGCGGCCGCGGCGTGTGGTCGGACGCCATCTATCCGCTCACGCGCTATCTCGAGGACGCCCGCGCGCCGGTGGTCACGGCGGACTGGGGCTTCGACCAGAACGTCATCGCGCTGTCGAGCGGCCGCGTGCCGCTCTCGGACGATTGGTACGAGCTCGAGCAGGGCACCCCGGCGCCCGCGAAAGTGCTCGCGAAGTCGGTGGCGGACAGCCGCACGCTCTACCTGCTGCACAGTCCCCGGGAGACGATCGACCCGGCGGCCCGCCGCCGCTTCTTCGCGGGGATGAGGCAGCTGCACGTACAGCCGACGCTGGTGCGCACGTTCAACGACCGCGGCGGACACCCGCTGTTCGACGTCTACAGGGCGGAGCGCTAGACGCATGGCGAGGCCGCTTCGAGTGCTCGTGCTGTCGCCGGACTTCCCGCCGGCGTTCGGCGGCATCCAGGTGGCCATGCACCGGATCGCGAGCCACCTGCCGAGCTCGCGGGTGGAGGTCGTCACGTTCGACTGGCCGGGGGCCGAGACATTCGATGAGTCCGAGACGCTCGACGTGCGGCGGGTGCGGATGCACAAGAGCAGAAAGCGCTCGGTTGCGATGCTCAACCTCGCGGCGATCAACGCTGCGCGCGAGTCGCGGCCGGACGTGGTGCTCAGCGGTCACATCGTCACGAGCCCGGCGGCCAGCCTGCTGAGCCGGATCCGGTCGATCCCGTTCGTGCAGTACGTGTACGCGGACGAGGTGCGCAGCCGCCCGCGGCTCGCCGCCTTCGCGGTGCGGCACGCCGACGCGGTCGTGGCCATCAGCCGCCATTCCCGCAACATGGCTCACCTGGCTGCCGGCAGGGCCGAGAAGGTTCAGATCATCCCCGTCGGCGTGGACCTGCCGCTCGACTCGGGCGAGCAGCGCGCCGAGCGACCGACGATCCTCACCGTCGCACGACTGCGCGACCGCCACAAGGGACACGACGTGATCATCCGGGCAATGCCGCTGATCCTCGAGCGCGTGCCAGACGCCCAGTGGGTGGTCCTCGGCGACGGACGGCTGCGCGGGGAGCTCGAGCAGCTGGCGGCGAGCCACGGGCTCAACGGCCACGCGCGCTTCCTCGGCCAGGTGTCGGACGCCGAGCGCGATGCCTGGCTCGATCGCGCGCACCTCTTCGCTATGCCGAGCCGGCTGCCCGACGAGGGCGTCGGCGGCGAGGGCTTCGGGATCGTCTACCTCGAGGCCGGCGCTCACGGGCTGCCGGTGGTGGCCGGGAACGTGGCCGGCGCCATGGACGCCGTGGTGGATGGCGAGACGGGCTTCCTCGTCGACCCCACCGACCACGTCGCGGTGGCGGATGCGGTGGCGGACATCCTCGGCGACCCGGCGAAGGCCGAGGAGCTCGGCCGCGCGGGGGCGGCGCGCGCCCGCGAGTTCGCCTGGCCCGTGATCGGCGAGCGGCTCGAGCAGCTGCTGCTCGAGGTGGCGCACCGCAACGGGAACGGGAACGGGAACGGGAACGGGCGATGAGGGTTCTCTACCTCAGCCACACCTCGCGCATGAGCGGCGGCGAGCACTCGCTGCTCGCGCTCATCAGCGGCCTCCCCGACGACGTCACGCCCATCCTCGCCTGCCCTCCCGGCCTGCTCGAGAACACCGCGCGCGCCAGGGGCGTGACGACGGTGCGCGTGCCCGGCACGGACGGCAGCCTGAAGCTGCACCCGCGGCACACCACTCGCACGCTGATCGACCTCGCGCGCGCGGGCCTCGCGGTACGCCGGATCGCGTCGGCAGAGAAGGTCGACGTTGTGCACGCCAACTCCGTGCGGGCAGGGCTGGCCGCCGTCCTCGCCGAGCGCCTCGGCGGGCCGCCCGCCGTCGTTCACGTGCGCGACTGCCCGCCCGAGGGCCGCGTGGCGAACCTCACGCTGCGGATGATCGGCAAGGGGGCCTCGCTCGCGGTGGCCAACTCGGAGCACACGCGCAGGCGCTTCGAGACCGCCTGCGACTCAGCGAGCCTGAAGGTTGCCTACAGCCCGGTGGACCTGGCCCGTTTCAACCCGCGCGGGGTGAACCGCGCACGGGAGCGCGCCCGGCTCGGCATCGGGCCCTCGACCTTCGTCATGACGCTCGTGGCGCAGCTCACCCCCTGGAAGGCGCAGGACGACGCCGTGCGGATGGCCGCACGCCTCAAGAGCTCGCATCCCGACGTCCGGCTCCTGCTGGTGGGGTCCGCGAAGTTCGTGAGCAGCGCGACGCGGCACGACAACCGCCTGTTCGTGCGACAGCTCGAAGAGCTCATCGAGTCGCTCGACATGCAGGGCGAGGTGTTGCTCATGGGTGAGCGGTCCGACGTGCCGGAGATCCTGGCGGCGTCCGACGTGCTGCTCTTGCCGTCGTGGGAAGAGCCGTTCGGCCGCTCGGTGGTGGAAGCCATGGCGATGGGCGTGCCGGTGCTGGCCACGAGCGTGGGAGGCCCGGCCGAGGCGATGGACGGAGCCGGCGTGCTCCTTCCGCCGCGCGACCCGGACGCGTGGGTGGGGCCGCTCGAGGAGCTGCTCCAAGACCCCGAGCGCCGCACCACGATGGGTCGGCGCGGCCGCGAGCGCGCGGTGGCGCAATTCGGGGTCGACGGCCACGTGCGCCAGATGGTCGGGGAGTACGAGCAGCTCTTAGCTGGGTGAGAACACGGTCCAGGGGAGGCTGGTGCGCGTGCCCTGGCGTGCTCGCAGCTTCGTCCTTGCCGGGATCTTCCGGTGCGCCAGGAACATGCGGTCACCGCTGCGCGCTCTGAGCGTCACGAGCCTGCGCCAGTGCCCGCTTCGGCGTTCCTCCACCACCACCTTGCCGACCGCTGGAGCTATGCCCCACAGCTCGGCGCGACCGCGGTGGAGGTACGCGGTGAAGGGGAAGCTGAAGGCCGTGTACGAGGCGGGCTTGGGCGCGTCCTGCGCCACGTTCGGCGCCCTGAGGAAGATGCCGGACTGAAGCGTGGAGGAGAAGTTCGGCACGGGCGCCTGATCGCGCATCAGGTACCAGAGCGCCACGCTCACCCCCTCGCTGCGCAGCTCCGAGAACGCCCCCTCCATGTAGCGGCCCTCGAGCGTTGCGGGGATGCCGCCTGGATCGGGCGGGTTGGTGTCCCAGGAGAACTCGGTGGCCCACACCTGCTTGCGGCGCTTCGGAGCGATCGTCCCCTGCCTCAGCCCGGCCGCCATGGGGCCGGTGAGCCTGCCCATGTCCGGCAGCGTGACGTCGTCCGGATTGGGCGCATGACGGCGCGGCGGGCCGACCGGATACGGGTGATGTGCGAGCACGTCGAACATCACCGGCGAGTCCGGGCATGCGAACTTGCGCAGCGAGTGCCGGCCGCGCAGGCAGAAGAGCTCGCGGTCGAACAGCGCGGGCGGCATGCGGATGCCACCGCGCCCCAGGTCCCCGAACGGCGAGGTGCCGGCGGTGATGACTAGGTTCGTGCGATCGGCAGCCTTGATGCCCCGGTACCAGCCGTTCAGGAGCGCGCGGTAGATGTCCGGGCTTGCCGGCACGAACTTGCTTCCCACCCGCACCCATTGCGGCGAGAGGAAGCCGTTCAGGTTCGGCTCGTTCCAGCCCTGCCAGTAGCGCACGCGCGGGAGGAAGCTGCCGGGCTGATCGGGATCCGGGAAGTGGCCGGAGTAGCGCGTCGCGGCTGCCTGCGCAAACGCCTGGAAGGCGCTCGCGGACGGCCGCCAGGTGCCGCCGGGGAAGATCGGCGAGACCGGCGGGCGCCCCGGACCCTCCGCCCACGTCGGCGCGTTGTTCACCTCGAACAGCGGCGTGAGCCCGGCCGCCACGGCGGCGCGAATCGCGTCGTCGGAAAACGACCAGTCGAAACCCGGCCACGACGGGTCGACGGCGGCCGCCGCCGTGGGCGGAGCGTCGTGCTCGATGTTGCGCCAGTTGAAGGTGAGCCGCACGATCGACGCGCCGGCAGCCCGCGCATGCTGGAGCGCGATCGAGCGATCGGGCTCGGCCGCGAACTCAAATGCCTGCGAGTCGGTGAAGCCGGTGAGGAGCCCGGGCGCGCGAGCGTGCGCCGCCTGCGCAGACCACGCGCATCCCGACGCGAGCGCCACGGCCAGGCACACCATCGCTCGTCTGCGCACGCGGGCCATCAGCACATCCAAACACGCCCGCGGGCCGATCAGAGCGTGCCCGCCGTCAGAAGCTGCGAGCGAGCGGACTCGCGAGTCGCCGGCCGAGGGACGCGATGCGCTCCACCTCACCGGTGAGGCGCTCCTTGAAAGCGGCCACCGAGAAGCGCGCGGCGTGCGACTGGATCAGGTCGGAGTCGAAGGAGTCGAAGTCCGTGTAGCGCATCGCCTCGGCGAAGCCGTCCACGTCACCGAGCGGCACGTGCACGCCGGTCACGCCGTCGATCACCGTCTCGCGCGCACCGCCCTCGTCGGCGGTGATCACAGGGCGCCCCGCGGCCTGCGCCTCCACCGCGACGATCCCGAACTCCTCCACGTTCGCGACCACCACGCCCCGCGCCCGCGCGTACAGGTCCGTGAGCTCCTCGTCGTCCACGCGTCCGAGGAACTCGACGGTCTCGCCATAGCTCTCCTGCAGACGCTGAAGGTCCGGCCCGGTTCCGACCACCTTGAGCGGCACCGCGGCGCGGCGCGCGGCCTCGCAGGTCTGATCCACGAGCTTGTGCCTCACGAGCTCAGCGGTGACGAGGAAGTAGTCGTCCGGCTCGGCCGCGTAGAAGCGCTCGGTCTCCACCGGCGGATAGATCACGCTCGAGTCGCGCCCCCAGAAGCTCGCGATGCGCTGCCGCGTGAACTCCGAGATAGCGATGTAGTGGTCCACCCGCTTCGAGGCGGCGAGATCCCAGCGCCTCAGGTGGCGAAGGGTCTCCCGCAGCGCCGGACGCAGGGGGCGGGGCACCTCCTCGATGCCGCGCGCCCACTCGTGCCACGCGTAGCGGAACGGCGTGTAGCAGTAGCAGACGTGCACGGCGTCGGGGTGCTTGCGGACGCCGTGGGCGAAGGCGCTGCTGCTCGAGATGATGAGGTCGTGGTCCTGCACGTCCAGGCTCTCCACCGCGCGCGGGAAAAGCGGCAGGAGCCGCCGGAAGCCTGACTGGCCGATCCCGAGGCGCTGGAGATAGGACGTCTCGACCGTGCGGTCGGCGAACTGGCCGCCCGTGCCGGCGCGGTCGTACAGCAGCGTGTAGATCGGTGACTCCGGCCAGCAGTCCGCCATCGCCGCGAACGTGCGCTCGGCGCCGCGCATCACGAGCAGGTAGTCGTGGACGAGCGCCGGCGCGGACGAGCCGTCCATGCCCTCTTCAGGACGTGCACGAGAGCCGGTGGCGAGCGGTGCCATAGGCGACCTCAGAGCCCGCGTCCCGCGAGCATGTGCGGGACGGTCCTCAGGATGATCTTGACGTCGAGCCAGAGCGACCAGTTGGCGCCGTAGAGATAGTCGAGCTTGACCATCTCGTGCATCGGCACGCGGGACGAGCCGAGCACCTGCCAGAAACCGGTCATCCCCGGCGGCAGCTCGAGCCGTGTGCGCTGCCAGCCGTTGATGCACTCGTCCTCGTCCGCCACGAGCGGCCGCGGGCCCACCAGGCTCATCTCGCCGCGGAGCACATTCCAGAGCTGGGGAAGCTCGTCGAGCGACCCGCGGCGGAGGAGGCGGCCCACGCGCGTGAGCCTCGGATCGTCCGCGATCTTGAAGAAGCCGTCGTTGGCCTCGTTGTGATCGCGGAGGGCGGCCTTCTGGCCGTCAGCTCCGTCGCACATCGTCCGGAACTTGAGCATCCGGAAGGCCACGCCGTGGCGGCCGATGCGTCGCTGCTCGAACAGCACCGGACCGTGCGAGGTGAGCTTCACGGCGAGCCCGATCAGGAGCATGCACGGCGCCAGCACGATGAGCCCCGCGCCCGCGCACATCACGTCCATGCCGCGCTTGAGCAGAAGCGATGAGCGCGACAGCCCCTGGCCGCGCAGCCCGAGGAGCTGCACGCCGTCGAGGTCGTCGAACTCCACCGACGACCCCACCACCTCGAACAGCCGCGGCAGCACGCTCACCTTCACGCCGAGCGACTTCGCGAGCCTGATCGCATGGAGCAGCAGCTCGTTGTCCGAGCTGCCGGGCGCGATCACCACGCGGTCGATGTCGTGGAGGGCGAGGACGATGCCGAGCTCGTCCAGCTCGCCTAGCACGGTCGGATCTGCCTCCGTTCTCAGCTCGCGCTCGAGCGGCACCCGTCCCGGAAGCGTGGCCTTCACAGCGATGCTGCGGTCGATCTTCTCCTTGATCTGCTCGGCGCTGAGAGCGTCCCCGATCACGAGGCAGCGCTCGGCCGGCAGCGCGTGTTCCACGATCAGCCGGGCGATGAAGCGCGCGGCGAACATGAAGATGAACAGGAGGCCCCACAGCCCGATCACCTGGATATGGCTGAGGCGTCCGTCCACGAGGAACGCCTCGCCGAGCCACAGGATCAGCGCGTACAGGGCGGATGCCTCGAACAGGACCGGGACCTCGTCGAGAGTGCTCTTGCGGAGAAGGTGCTCGTCGCGGTCGTAGAGTCCGGCGGCCTTGCTCACCAGAACCACCAGCGGGAGCGCGATGAGATCGCCGGCGCGAAGATGGTCGCGTCCGATGATCGCCACTCCGGCCGCCACCGCAAAGCCCGCCGACACAAGGTCCGCCGCGATCAGCGCGCGCTTGAAGATCGCGCCGCGGCGATAGACGCTCGCGCTCTTGCCCTCGACGATGCCGCCGCGACCGTCGGGTCGCGGCCTGGTGCGGACGGGCGACTCGCCCGGCCGCGCAAACCTGCGCGTGCGAGGACGCGAGGGGGCCGATTCGGCGCCGTCCTCGAAGACGGTGGTGCTCAGCGAGCTGTCGTCTGAGTCTTGTCCGTCCGCAATGTCAATTCGAGTGCGAGTCTCGTGGGAGTCCGAGGCCACGGGGCGGAGGGGGTTCGGGGCCAGAAATGCGGATCTCACTAGACATACCCCAGGTGTTGCAGCCAGCGCAACCCATGACTTCGAATTGACACATTCGTCTTCGCGGCCGCGCGGAGTCTTTGCACGGCATTTGGCGACGCTACTTGCGACTTTCGCCGACCGCGTTTACGTTGGATCGAGGCCCTTCGGAGATTTCCGTCTGGACTTCGCACCTGTCCCTCTGGCTCGATTGGCAACGTGAGATCACCCACCTCTGACTCGAGTGGTTCACGGCGACCCCGTCGCCGCCGCTTCCTGATCGCCGCCCTCGTCGCGGCGGCGCTGGCCGGCGTGGGCGTGTTCGCGGTCGACGCGCTCGGCACGGTCAACGTCGACTTCAGCTTCCTGCCGGCGAACCCGAAGCCGGGCGACAGCGTCACCTTCACGATCACGACCGACAACTCGGACGTGCCCGGCGCCCACTACATATGGAGCGTCGACGGCAGCACCATCCAAGACGACCCTTCCAAGACCTTCACACACACGTTCGCCACCGCCGGCTCCTACGACGTCAAGGTGCTCCTCGAGAACGGCAGCAACGTCCCGATGACCGACATGGACCACACGGTCGACGTGAACACTCCGCCGACCGCCGCGTTCACGTTCTCGCCGACCACTCCGAATCCCGGCGACACGGTCAGCTTCGACGGAACGGGATCGAGCGACCCGGAGGATGGCAGCGTCACCAGTTACAGCTGGGACCTGAATGGCGACGGCACCTACGGCGACAGCACCGACGCCAAGCCGACCACCAGCTTCTCAACGGGCGGCGCGCACACGGTGAGCCTCCAGGTGACCGACAGCGACGGCGCGACGGACACGATCAGCAAGGACGTCACCGTCAACCACGCGCCCACCGCCGCGTTCACCTCCTCGCCGGCGCACCCCACGCCGGGCGCGACGGTGAGCTTCGACGGCACGGGATCTAGTGACCCGGAGGACGGCAGCGTCACCAGCTACAGCTGGGACCTAAACGACGACGGCGTGTACGGCGACAGCACGAGCGCCACCCCGACCACCACCTTCGCCACAGCCGGCCCCCACCCGGTCAGCCTGGAGGTGACCGACAGCAATGGCGCCACCGACACCGTCGGCCACCTGGTCACCGTGAACGCTCCGCCCACCGCCGACTTCACCTTCACCCCGACAACGCCGAATCCGAACGACACCATCAATCTCGACGGCACGAGCTCGACCGACAGCGACGGCACGATCGCGAGCTACAGCTGGGACACCAATGACGACGGCACGTTCGGCGACAAGACGGGCGCAACGCCGACCATCAGCTTCAGCGCGCCGGGCACCCACACGGTGCAGCTGCGAGTTACCGACAACGATGGCGCCACCGACACGGTGAGCAAGGACATCACCGTCAACGCGCCGCCAAGCGCCGCGTTCACCTTCACGCCGACGACGCCGAACCCCGGCGACACGATCAACCTGGACGGCACGAGCTCGACCGACAGCGACGGCACGGTCGCGAGCTACAGCTGGGATCTCAATGGCGACGGCACCTACGGCGACAGCACGAGCTCCAAGCCCACCACCAGCTTCGCCACGCCGGGCAACCACACGGTCGGCCTTCAGGTGACCGACGACAACGGCGCGACCGACACCGTCACGCACACGATCACGGTCAACAACCCGCCCACGGCCGCCTTCACTTCGTCGCCCGCCCATCCCACGCCGGGCGCGACGGTGAGCTTCGACGGGACCGGGTCGAGTGACCCCGAGGACGGCAGCGTTACGACATACGCGTGGGACCTCGACAACAACGGCACATTCACCGACAGCAGCTCCGCCACGCCGACCACCACCTTTGCCACGCCAGGCGCTCACACGGTCACGCTGCGCGTGACCGACAGCAACGGCGCCACCGACACGATCAGCCACAACGTGAACGTGAACGCGCCGCCGAGCGCCGCCTTCACCTCGTCGCCCGCGCACCCGATCCCGGGGCAGACCGTGAGCTTCGACGGCAGAGGCTCGAGCGACGACGGTTCCATCGCCAGCTACAGCTGGGACCTCAACGACGATGGAACCTTCGGTGACAGCACCAGCGCTACTCCGAGCACGAGCTTCGCCACGGCCGGGACGCACACCGTGAAGCTGCGCGTGACCGACAACTTCGGCGCCACCGATACGGTCACCCACGACGTAACGGTCAATGCCGTGCCCACCGCCGCATTCACGTTCACGCCGACGCACCCTGATCCGAACCAGACGATCAACCTGGACGGCACGGGCTCGAGCGACCCAGAGGATGGCAGCGTCACCAGTTACAGCTGGGACCTCAACAACGACGGAACCTTCGGTGACAGCACCAGCGCCACACCGAACACGAGCTTCAGCACCTCCGGCCCGCACACCGTGAAGCTCAAGGTCACAGACAGCGACGGCGCGACGAGCGCGGCTGTCTCGCAGGTCATCACGGTCAACGGCCCCTCGGCCGAGTTCAACTGGACGCCCGTCTCGCCCGTGAGCGGCCAGCTGGTGACTTTCAATGACACCTCGACTGACACAGGCGGCGCGATCAACAGCATCACGTGGGACCTGAACAACGACGGAACCTGTGGCAACGACCCGGGCGAGACCGACGCGGCGCCCACGAGGTCGTTCCCCGCGCCGGGCAACTACACGGTCAAGGAATGCGTGTCCGACAACCACGGACGGAGCGACACGGTCTCCCACGTGGTCACCGTCGCGAACCGACCCCCAGCAGCTTCGTTCGTCTTCGGGCCAACCACGCCGCTGCCGGGCGACCTCGTCACCTTCACCTCGACGTCGAGCGACCCGGACGGCCCGATCGCGAACACCGCGTGGGACCTCAACGGCAACAGCGTCTTTGGCGAGCTGGGCGAGACCGGGAGCGTTGTGAGCAGGAGCTTCCCCGCGCCGGGTACCTATCCGATCAGCCTGCAGGTGACCGACCAGAACGGCGCGACGACCAAGGCGTTCGACTCGGTGACGGTGCTTGCACCGCCCTCGACTCCGGTGAAGCCGCGGGTTCCCCAGCCCATCGACCCCTTCCCGATCGTCACGATCCGCGGCAAGGTCACGCGCACGGGCGTGAAGATCACGAGCCTCGTCGTGCAGACGCCCGTGGGCACCACGGTGACGATCCGCTGCACGGGCAAGCACTGCCCGTTCAAGACGACCGCGAGCGTCGCGAAGGTTCGAAAGCTCAAGGTCAAGAAGCTTCAGCGGTCGCTGCGGGGCGACATGGTTCTCCAGCTGTTCATCACGCAGCCGGGCGAGATCGGCAAGTACACGCGCTTCCACATCCGCACGAAGGGCAAGGGCCCGGTGCGGCAGGACAAGTGCCTTAGCGCCGACGCCAACGTGATCCAGCGGTGCCCGTCGTGAGCGCACGCTCCGTAGCCGGCGTGGCGGCGATCTCGGCCGTGGCGTTTGGCGCGTCGTTCGGAATCGCGAACGCAACCCGGGGCGAGAAGCATGTGAAGGCGATCGTCCCCGTGGGAACCGCACCGGCGAGCTTCCAGGTGAGCGCCAACGCGAGCGCGATCTCGAGCGGCGGCTCCTCCGGGTCGCTGCCCGCGCTCCTTGCGACGCCCCGGCCGCACCACGTCACCCGCTCGGTGCCGGTGGTGGCAGCCCCGGCTCCCACACCCACGCCCCGTTCCACTCCTACGCCCGCTCCGACTCCGACACCCACGCCGGCGCCGACCCCGGCGCCCGCCCCCGCACCCAAGCCGGCGCCGGCCCCCAAGCCGTCACCCAGTCCCGACAACGGCAACTTCTACTCCTCCGGATGAGCACCGTCGAGCCTCCACTGCGGGATGAGGCGCTCGAGCGCGGCCACGAGATCGCCGGCTTCCGGATTCGGGAGCCGCTCGGCGATCAGAGCGGAATAGGCCGCGTCTATCTCGCGGACGAGGCTTCCACGAAGCGCGAGATCGCGCTCAAGGTCTTCGACCCGGACGCGAGCGAGAACCCGCAGATCCGCGAGAGCTTCGCCAAGCTCAGCCGCGCGCAGGCGGGGTTCCGCCACCCGCACGTTGTCCGGATCCTCGACGCGGGAACCGACGGCAGGCACCTCTACATCGCCATGTCGCTCGTACGGGGCCCGACGCTGAAGGACGTCGTGCAGCGCGGGCGGATCGAGGAGCAGCGCGCGCTGGGGATCCTCACCACGGTCGCCACCACGCTCGACGCGGCGTGCGACTCGGGCCTCGTCTACAACCAGCTGCAGACTCGCAGCATCCTCCTCCGCCAGGACGGCGAGCGGGACCATCCGATGCTCGGCGACTTCGGCGTCGGCCGGCCGTTCGACGTTCCCGAACTGCTGTCGTCCGGACAGCTCGGCAACGCCGCCTTCTACGTGTCGCCCGAAGAGGTGCACGGCGGGCTGCCGACAGCGCGCAGCCTCGTGTACCGGATGGCGGTGATCCTGTTCGAGTGCCTTACGGGGGCGCCGCCGTACATGGACCGCGCCGAGCCCTGGATCAGCCCCGATGGGACGCTTGGCGCCGGCGAGCACGTCCTCGCCTACGCGCATCTCAACGGCGAGGTGCCGCGGATTCGCGAGCTGCGGCCGGACCTGCCGCCGGCGTTCGACGAGCTGCTCGCGGCGGGACTCGCGAAGGCGCCCGGCGCCCGGCCCGTTTCGGCCACCGAGCTCCTCGAGGGCGCGGTGCGCACGCTTCCGAGGCGCAGGCGCGTCCTGCGGCGCCGGCCAGACGACCACGAGCGGCCTGTCAAGCCGGCCGCCCCCGCGGAGCCCAAGCCGCGGCGGGAGAAGGCCGAGAAGCCGAAGAAGGCCAAGAAGCCGAAGGCCGCGAAGCAGCCGAAGCCTCCAAAGGCGGCGAAACAGCCCAAGCAGCCGAAGCCCAAGAAGGAAAAGGCTCCGAGGCGGGTGCCCGTAGCGCAGGTCGTGATGATTCCGCTGGCGGTGGCCGCCGCCGCGGCAATCGGTGCGGTCGTGGCCCCGGGGCCGAAGCACGTGACCGACGAGTTGCAGCCGCACACGCTCACGTCCGGCTCCGTGTCGCTCACGGCGCCGGCGAACTGGTCGAAGGCGTCGAGTGCACCGGCTGTCCCAGGCCTCTCGCTCTCGGACGAGGTCGCGGTCGTGCAGGGCCGTCGAGGCAACGCCGGCGTGGTCGCCGGGCGAGTGCCGTCGCCGGACTCCTCGCTCCTCCCCGCGTCGTTCACGCGCAGGCTTCCGGACACGCTCAAGCGCGACGACACCGTGCGCCTCGGCCGCTACGAGGCCTACCGCTACACGGGCCTCACGCCGAAGGGAACTTCGCTGAATGTCATTGCCTATGCGTTCCCCACCACGAGCGGCTCGGTGGCGGTGGCGTGCTACTCGCAGGGCTCGCCGCCCGCGGGCTTCCTCTCGCGCTGCGACCGCGTGGCGTCCACGCTTCGAGTGAACGGGATCCAGGCGCTCTCGCTCGGCCCGAGTGCCAACTACGCGAGCGCCATCGCGGGCAGCCTCCGCAGCCTGAGCACGGACAGGACGCGACTCGCCAACCGCCTCCGCGGTGCCCATACACAGGGCGGCGAGTCCACAACCGCGTACCAGCTGGCCGCCGCGTACACGACGGCGGCGAAGGCGATCAAGAAGGTGAGCCCGCCCCCGGACGCGACCGCGGTGCAGGCGTCCCTGGTCTCGGCGCTTCAGCAGGTGGCTGCGGCCTACGGCCACATGGGTGCCGCAGCTGCCGCCAGGGATCGCGGCCAGTGGAACTACTGGCGCGGCCAGATCCAGCGTGGCGAGAAGGCCGTGGCGCAGGCGCTGGCCGGACTCAAGCCGCTCGGCTACAAGCTCAGCTGAGCGGGGCGCCGCGCGCCACACGCAGCGCGAGCGCGAGCTCCAGGCGGCCCTGTGGCTCGTCGAGAGCATCGCCGAGCAGGTCGCGCAGCTGGCCGAGCCTGTAGCGGACCGTCTGCACGTGGACGTGCAGTCGCTCTGCCGCGGGACGCGCCTCGCCCTGGGCGTCGAGCCATGCCGCGAGCGTGTCGAGCAGCCGCTCGCGCGTGGCCGCCGGCAGCTCGTCGAGCGCGGTCAGGCGGCGCCGCGCGAGGTCCTCCGCCAGTGCGCCGGCGCTGTGAAGGATGAGGTCGA
>DATEPK010000055.1:0-13493 GCA_035273245.1 Thermoleophilaceae bacterium | reverse complement strand
TCGCCGCGGCTGATGATCAGCGGCGGCCTCGCGCTCGTCGCGGCCGGCATGCTGCTGATGACGATCGCGGGCGTGCACTCGTCCTGGGCGGTCGTCCTGCCCGGCGAGATCATCGCCCTGATCGGCACCGGCCTGTTCAACCCCGCCATGAGCGGCGTGGCGATGAGCTCGCTGCCGCAGCGCCACAGCGGCCTCGCCGCAGGCGCGTACGACACGTTCCGCCAGGCCGGCATGGCCGTCGGCATCGCCGCCCTCGGCGCGCTCATCCCGGCCTCGTCCGCACTGGGCCACGGCAACGCAAACGACTACGTCGACGGGCTCCGAGCCGCCCTGGTGGTCGGCGCGTTCGTCGCACTGCTCGGTGCCATCGCAACCGCCCGGCTGTTGCGTGGGCGCAAGGCAATCGTGGCTGACGCCCCGGCCGCCTACGAAGCGGCCTAGGAAGTAGGAATAGGGAGTAGGGAGGGCGCTCTCCCTACTCCCTGCTCCCACTCCCTTAGCGCTTCACAACAATCGTCTCCCGCATCGTCCGGTGGATCGAGCAGTAGATGTGGTACGTCCCCGGCACCGTGAGCTTCCGCGTGAACGTGAAGTCGCTGGCGGCGAGCTGGGACTTGAACTTCTTCACGCCCTTGGGCCGCTTGCCGAGCCGCACGTCGTGGGTGTCGTAGTTGCCGTCCTGCCAGACCCAGCGGATCTTCGTGCCGACCTTCACCGTGAGCTTCGCCGGCGCGTAGTAGTCGTCACTGACCTTCACCGTCCGGGTCTTACGAGTGGAGGCCGCGCCCGCGCCGGCAACCGCCAGCGCGAGCGCGCACAACGCCACTGCGAGCGCGATCGCCCGCCTCACTTGTCACCCCGGCCCTTGGTCCAGTGGACCAGCGGCACGTATCCCTTCTTGGTCACGTGTGGGTGCTGCTGCCAGTTGGCCTCGTGGTTTGGGTTCACCGCCCAGTTGAACGCGGTCTGCTGCGTGTTCGAGTCGAACGCGTTGGGCCCGCTGAAGGGGCAGGCCGCGAAGGTGGCCCCGTTGGCCGGCAGCATCGTGGCGACGCCGGTGTTGGCCGCGAAGCAGTTGTCCGAGCCATCGCCGTCGTAGTAGAGGTCGTAGCCGTTCAGGTCCGTGCCGTTCAGCCCGAACCTGTTGCCCGTGACCTTGTTCCCGACGAGCGTCTGCAGCGCCGGCTCCTTCAGCGTGATCGCCTGGATGCCGGCGAAGCCGGTGAGCCAGTTGCCGTACACGTTGTTGTTCTGCACGGTGTTGCCGTGCCCGCCATACAGCAGGATGCCCACGCCCACCGGGTAGGGGATGTTGCCCACCTGCGTCTTCTCGCGCTTGAACGGCGCGCCGAGGTAGTAATCGAAGTTGTTCCAGAACACCTCGTTGCCCGAGATCACGTTGTCGGACGGCGGCGGGAACTTCTCGCTGTCCTCGGTGTTCGGCACGATCCCCGTGCCGTTGTTCCAGAACTGCGACTTCGTGATCGTCACGTAGCGCATGTTCGTGCCCGACCAGCCGATCACGTTGCCGTACGCCTTGAGGTGTGAGGCGATCGAGCGCGTGGGCTTGGTCTGCGGCGGGGTCTGCCCGATGTAGAAGCCGGCGTCGTTGTTCCACGCGCCCACGTCATCGGTCATCACGCCGCCGTACGAGTTGAACGCGTACAGGCCGTAGACGCCGCCGAACTTGGCGTTGTCGTGGTCGAACTTGTAGCCGTGGACGTTGAGGGCGAAGAAGCCGTTGGCCTTGTAGTGCTGGGCCTGGAAGCCGGCCACGCGCACCTGGTCCGCACCGATGATGTAGAAGCCGTTCTGCGCACGACCGCCGTGCAGCCCCTTCATCTCGACGATCACCTTGTTCGGGTGCCTCACGTCCCCGATGATCTGGAGGTAGCGCTTCTTTGCGCCCGAGATCTCAACCTGGCCCTTGTAGGTGCCGTGAGCGACGCGGATCGTGTCGCCCGCCTTGGCGGCCTTCACGGCGGCCTGGATCGTCTTGAACTGAGCGTGCTTGCCCACGCGCAGCGTGTGATGCGGCCCCTTCGGCGCCTTCTGCACGCCCGGCGGATCCTTGGCCGGCGGGTACTTGGCGGCCATCGCTGCCGGGGCGGCGATCGCCAGCGACGCGATTACGGCTACAGACGCGGCTGTGCGCATGTGATGGGTTCCTCCTCCTTGATCATGGTTCCACCAGGTACCAGCCGGCCATCCCGGCGTCCTGGTGGCTGAAGACGTGGCAGTGGTAGAGCCAGCGGCCCACGTTGTCCTCGGTCCAGCGCGCGGTGACCACCTCGTGCGGACCGAACGACGGGTTGTCCACGTGCGCGCCGGCGTCGTTCAACCAGCGGTGCCCGTGAACGTGAAAGGTGTGGAACATGCCGTCGCCGCCGTAGGCGTGGAAGGCGACGTCCTGCCCGACGCGCGCGCGCACCGTCGGCGTGTTGCCGGCGAATGCGCGGCCGTTGAAGCACTGGAAGACGTCGTCCGCCTCCGTGACCTGGGGGGTGAGCGCATGCAGCACGAGCACCTGCTCGACGTCCGGCTTCTTCGCGCCCTTGTCGCGGACGATCAGCGCGCCGAACATGCCGCGGGCCACGCTGATCGTGCCGTTGGGCCCGTGGTCGTGGTAGGGCCAGACGCCCGCGGAGCCGGGCAGGCATTCCCACGTGTAGGTGAACTCCTCGCCCGGCGCGATGAAGCCTCCCGCGCGCGTGAAGCTCGAGAGGTACGAGCCGTCGTAGTCGGGCGTGTAGCGAACGCCGTGCGGATGCATCGTGTGCGCCTGGCCGAAGTGGTGGTCGTCGTTGCGGAAGTGGACCACGAGCGTGTCGCCCACCTCGGCCTGCAGGATCGGCCCAGGGATGCTCGGCCCGCCGATCGGCTCCGCGAAGCCGGCGGTGTACTGCTGGTAGGCGAGCGCCATGAACTTGCGCCTGCGCGGGATCGGCATGCTCATCCACTCGTCGCGGCCGGTCGGCACCGGATCCCAGCGGGCCGGGCGCGCCTGGATCCAGTACTCCCGCGCCACGCCGCCGGGCTGCGGCTGCGGCGTGGGGAAGCTCATCGTGTCCACCGGGTCCTTCGGCACGCTCTTCGGGCGCTTCACCTTCCGCGCGGCGGCGTCCGCGCGCTTCACGTCGCCCGCCGTCTTGAAGGGGAACGCATGGCCGCCCGCGAGCGCGCAGAGGAGCGCCGCTGAGGCGCCGTCGGCGATGAACTGTCGACGCTGGATGTCTCCCATAGAGGAACGAGTCCCGGTTTGGCCGGCTGGCCAATAGACGGGTTGTTATCAGCCAGGCTGCGACCTCGCAAGCAAATGTCCTTCAGCGGACTGCAACATCGCTCAACTGAGGGGCGGTAGGCTGGCGCCAAGGTGGGGGAGTTTCGAGATCCCGGGGCTGCTGAGCGACTGGCCTTCGAGGCGCCTGACGAGTACCTGCGCCGGCGCGACTTCCTGGGGCGCGTGGCGATGCTCGCCGGCATGACCGCCGGTATGGGCCTGCTGCTCGATCCGGAGACGCTCGTGGCCCAGGCGGCAGCGCGCCAGCGCAAGGTGCCGCTGCCGAGCCCGCGCAACCTGCCGATCGACACGATCGTCGTGCTGATGATGGAGAACCGCTCGTTCGACCACTACCTCGGCTGGCTGCCGGGCGCCGACGGGCGGCAGGCGGGACTGAGTTACACCGACGCCCAGGGCCACACGTTCCAGACCCACCGGCTCACGCCCGACTTCCAGGGCTGCGCGTTCCTCGACCCAGACCACTCGTGGCAGGGCGGCCGAACCGAGTTCGACGGCGGCAAGATGGACGGCTTCCTGCGCGCGCAGTCGGACGTGTTCTCGATCGGCTACTACGAGGAGCAGGACCTGCCGTTCATCCCGAGCGTCGCGCGCGCGTTCACCACCTTCGACCGCTTCTTCTGCTCGCTGCTCGCCTCGACGTATCCCAACCGCGAGTACATGCACGCCGCGCAGTCGTACGGCATGACCGACAACTCGCTGCCGGTGTCGAGCGGCGGCTTCCCGGACACCACGATCTTCCACGCGCTCAGCCAGAAGGGCGTGTCGAACCGCTACTTCTTCACGGACCTGCCGGTGTCGGCGCTGTGGGGCGCGCCCGGCCTTTCCCGCTCCGGGCACGTGCAGGAGTACTACGAACGCTGCTCGAGCGGAACGCTGCCGCACGTGTCGTTCGTGGACCCGCAGTTCGAGGATGAGGGCAGCGGGACCTCGGGTGACGAGCACCCACACGGCGACGTCCGCGCCGGTCAGGCGTTCATGTCGGACGTGGTGCACGCCTTCATGGAGTCGCCGCAGTGGAAGCGCGGCGCGCTCTTCATCGTGTACGACGAGTGGGGCGGCTTCTTCGACCACGTGCGCCCGCCGCGCGTGCCGGACATCCGCTCGAGCCCGGACCTGAACCAGGACTTCGGCCAGATGGGCATGCGCATTCCCGTGGTCGCCGTGTCGCCCTGGGTGCGGCGCGGGCACGTGGATCACACGATCTACGGCTTCGAGTCGATCCTGAAGATGATCGAGTACCGCTTCGGCCTCGCTCCGCTCACGGTGCGCGACAAGTACGCGCGCAACATCGCGCGCTCGTTCGACTTCGAGTCGAAGCCGCGGCTCGAGCTGCCCCATCTCCCGGACCCGAAGGCGGTGATGTCGCACGCCTGCTCGGCGCCGGTGGTGGGCGTGCCCAATCCGGGGCTGCCCGTGCTTCCGGGCGTGCCGCCAGTGCCGCAGGTGCCAGGCGTGCCGACGGCGCAGCCGGCCACGCGCCGCAAGCCGCACGACCTCGCCTACCTCAACTCGAGCGGCTACCTCGAACGGCTCGGCTTCCACTACAAGCCCGCAACCGCGGCCACGACCTTCCGCCATCCATCGCAGGTGACGGGGCGCTGATGAGGCGCGCCGCAGTGGTCGCGGCGCTGGTGCTCTTCGCGGCCCTGCCCGCGGCGGCGGGCGCGAGCGACGAGCCTGTGAGCCTGACGGTCACGGCGCCCGCGGGCGTTGCCTCCGGCGTCGGCTTCCCTGTGCACGTGCAGGTGGCGAGCGATCCGGGCGCGCTCGGCGCCGCCACGGCTCCGCTGCGCGTGCGGGTGAAGGCCGCGGGGGAGTGCGGCGCGAGCTTCGACTCCACGCCGGGCACCGTGCTGCTCGACGCTCCGCTCGGGCCTTCGCAGAGTGCCGCGGGCACCGCCGTCATGCAGAGCTTCGGCACGTTCACCGCCTGCGCCTTCCTGGAGCAGCAGGGCGACGACCGTCTCTTCGCGTTCGACGACTCCACGAGCTTCGCCGTGACCCATGGCTGCACGACCTACACGAAACGCGCGGCCGCCCAGCGCCGCCGCCTGCGAGCGCTCCGCAGCGCCGAGCGCCACGCGCACGGGGCGCGGCGCGCGAAAATCGCCCGCACGGTGTCGAAAACGCGGGCTACGCTCAGGCGAGTGAACGCCCGCCGCCTCAAGGTCTGCCACGGCTGAAGCCCTAAGGCTTCGAGTCAGACGGCCGATAACACGTAGGTGGCGAACTTCTTCGCACGTAGGCGGCTGGGGGCGTATGGCCTCGCGTGCGTGCTGGCGGTTCTCGTCGTAGCGCCCGCCCAGGCAGCGGGGCCGCGAATCCACAGCTTCTGCGCGCCGGTGCTGCCCGGCTTCGCGCACTGCGACGCCGCGGGGATCAAGAAGCGGCATGCGGCCGTCGCCCATGCGGCCACGCTCGGAAGCATCCCCTACGGGCCGGCGGACATCCAGGACGCCTACGGCCTGACGTCCGCGGCATCGCAGTACGGCGCGGACCAGACCGTCGCGATCGTGGACGCCTACGACCTGCCCACCGCGGAGTCGGACCTCGCCTACTACCGCTCTCACTACGGACTGCCGCCCTGCACCACCGCGAACGGCTGCTTCAAGAAGGTCAACCAGTACGGCGGCACCAGCTCGTATCCCGCCGAGGACACCGGCTGGGGCGACGAGATCGCCCTCGACCTCGACGCCGTGTCCGCCACCTGCCCGCACTGCCACATCCTGCTCGTGGAGGCCACCAGCGCGAGCTCGAGCAATCTCGCGGCGGCGGTCAACCGCGCCGCCCTGATGGGCGCCACCCAGATCTCGAACAGCTACGGCAGCAGCGAGGGCCCGGGGGAGACGACGTTCGAGTCCTACTACGACCATCCCGGCATAGCGATCACCGTGTCGAGCGGCGACGACGGCTACGGCGTTCAGTATCCGGCCGCCTCGGAGTACGTGACCGCCGTGGGCGGCACCTCTCTCTACAAGGACTCGAGCACGCGCGGCTGGTCGGAGAGCGCGTGGGATGGGGCCGGCAGCGGCTGCTCCGGGTACATCGCGAAGCCCTCCTGGCAGACCGACACCGACTGTCCAGGCCGCGCGGTTGCCGATGTGTCAGCCGTGGCCGATCCGAACACCGGCATCGCCACCTACGACTCGAGCGACGGGGGCTGGTGGCAGGTTGGCGGGACGAGCCTCGCCTCGCCCGTCGTCGCCGCCGCCTACGCCCTCACCGGGAGCTCTGCGGCAGCACCTGGCTTCGCCTACGCCAACTCCGGCTGGTTCATCGACGTGACCAGCGGTTCGAACGGCTCATGTGTTTTCGCCTACCTCTGCACCGCGCTCGCCGGGTTCGACGGTCCCACCGGACTGGGCACGCCGAACTCCGCTCATCCCACTGAGCCGCCCCCCACCGGCGGCGGCGAGAGTGCCGGCGGCACCACTGGCGGCAGCGGCGGGAACACCGGCGGCTCGGGCGGCACCACCACTCCACCGGCGAGCCCGGCAGCTCCCGCCCCGGCGCCCGTGCAGGCGAAGGTGCTCTCCTCGGTCGCGGTCCGCGGCGCCTCGTCGCGACCCGCTCGCAACGGGCGTTTCCGCGTGAAGATCGCGTGCGGCACCGGGCCGGCGTGCAGCGGCGTGCTCTCGCTGCAGATCCGGCTGCGCGGCAGCGCGCTCCGGACCTTCGGCCGCGCCCGCTACAGCCTCGCCGCCGGGCAGACGAAGTGGATCGTCGTGCGCCTGTCTCACTACAACCTGCGCCTCTTGCAGCGCAAGCACAGGCTGCGCGTGTACGGCACGGCCCTCGACGGCGACGGCACTGCCGCGCAGTCGAGCTTCGGTCTTCGGGCGCCGAAGCGCTCGAAGGCCCGCCGCCACCACCGTTAGCGCGCTGACCGAGTTTGTTCCGGTCTCGTACAAAATAATCACTTAACAAGGCTTAGTTCTGTCAGGCCTTGACAGAACTCCCCCTGGTCGGGGAGAGTGCGCGCGTCGTGGCAGCGACTCGCTCCGGATCGCTCACCTCTCTGCGTGAGCTGAATCGCCTTAGGGTGCTCGAAACCGTGCGGGAACGCGGTGCGGTGAGCCGCGCGGACATCGCCCGCGAAACGGGCCTCGCCCGATCAACCGTGTCGAGTCTCGTTTCGGATCTTCAGACGGCGGGGCTCGTTGTGGAGAGCGCGGGCACGAACGGCCGCGCGGGCGCGAGCTCAAAGGGCGGCCGCCCGCCCGTGCTGCTCACGCTCAACCCCTCGGCCGGAGCGGTGCTGGGCATCCACTTCGACCACCGCTTCGTGCGCGTCGCGGTGGCCGAGCTCGACCATCGCATCCTCGCGGAAGAGGCTCGCGAGCTCGACGTCGACAATGACGCCGCCGCGACGCTCGACGTGGCGGTGGCCCTGGCCCACGAGACGGTCGAGCGTGCGGGCGTGAAGCTCGACCAGCTGCTCGGAGTCGGGGCGGCGGTGCCGGGGCCGATCGATCACGCCACGGGCGCCGTCGGCTCCACGACGATCATGCCGGGCTGGGTGGGCCTCGACGTGGCGGCCGAGCTCGAGCAGCGGCTCGGGCTGCCCGTCCACATCGACAACGACGCCAACCTCGGCGCCCTCGCAGAGTCCGTGCTGGGTGCCGGGCGAGACGCGCGCGAGATGGTCTACGTGATGCTCTCCTCGGGTATCGGCGCGGGGCTCGTCCTCGGCGGGCGCCTGCACCGGGGCGTGCGCGGCACGGCCGGCGAGATCGGCCACGTGCTGGTGAACGAGCAGGGACCGCTCTGCCGCTGCGGCAACCGCGGCTGCCTCGAGACCTACGCGGGAGCGTGGGCGATGCTCGACCTGCTGCGCGCCGCGCACGGCGAGCTCACGCCCGAGCGCATGATCGGGCTGGCGCAGGAGGGCGATCCCGCCTGCCGCCGCGTGATCGGCGACGCCGCGCGCACGGTCGGCAGCGTGGTGGCCGCGCTCTGCAACCAACTCAATCCGGAGCGAGTCGTTGTGGGTGGCACGGTGTCGCCCGCCGGCGAGCTCGTGCTCGAGCCCATGCGCGAAATGGTGCGCCGCTACGCGATCCCCGCGGCCGCGGACGACGCCCAGGTTGTGCAGGGGGCGCTCGGGGAGAGAGCCGAGCTGCTCGGGGCCTTGATCCTCGTCGTCGGACAGTCGGACCGCGCGTTCTCCGGGCGCGTGCGTGCGGCGGTGGGGAGGTGAGGCGGTCGCACAATCGCAATCGCAGTGACGCACCTTGTCGTTCAAAAGGGTCCGAAGAACAAGACGGTCAGCAGACCACAGGAGGAGGTAAGACAGTGCCTAGAAAGACATGGTGGAGCCTGGCGGCTCTCGCCGTGATGGTCGCTCTGGTGGCGGCCGGTTGCGGTTCGTCGAACAACAGCTCGACGTCCACTTCCGGCGGCGCCGCGGCCAGCACGTCTGGCGGTGGCGGCAAGGTGAACGGCAGCATCGCCGTGCTCCTGCCGGACACCCAGTCGTCAGTCCGCTGGGAGCAGTTCGACCGCAAGTACCTGGATCAGGCCTTCACGGCCGCCGGGATCAAGCACACGATCACCAACGCCCAGGGCGACCCGGGCACGCAGCGCACGCAGGCTGAGCAGGCGCTCACCAACGGCGCGAAGGTGATCCTGCTGGTTGACCTCGATCCGGGCAGCGGCAAGTCGATCATCCAGCTCGCGCACGCGCGCGGCGCGAAGGTCATCGACTACGACCGCCTGACCCTCGGCGGCGGCGCCGACTACTACGTGTCGTTCGACAACGTGAAGGTCGGCAAGCTGCAGGGCCAGGGCCTCGTGAACTGCATCAAGCAGAAGGGCCTCAAGAACCCGGTCGTCGCCGAGCTCAACGGCTCCCCGACGGACAACAACGCGACTCTGTTCGCGCAGGGTTACAACTCGGTCCTCGACCCGATGTACAAGAACGGGACCTTCAAGAAGGGCCCGAACCAGTCCGTGCCTGACTGGGACAACCAGAAGGCGCTGACCATCTACGAGCAGATGCTCCAGTCGACCAAGAACAACATCCAGGCCGTGCTGTCGGCCAACGACGGCCTCGCGAACTCGGTGATCTCCGCCGAGACCTCGCACAAGGTCCCGTACGTTCCGGTCACCGGCCAGGATGCGACCTCGCAGGGTATTCAGCACATCCTCGCGGGCCAGCAGTGCATGACGGTCTACAAGGCCGTGAAGAAGGAGGCCGACGCCGCCGCACAGGTGGCGATCGCCCTCGCCAAGGGGCAGACGCCCAACGCGCCTGCTCAGACGAAGAACGGGAGCCAGATGACGCCTTCGGTGCTTCTGACCCCGGTCGCCGTCACGAAGAAGAACATCAACCAGACGGTCATCAAGGACGGCTTCCTGACGAAGAGCCAGATCTGCGTCGGGCAGTTCGCCAAGGACTGCGCCAAGGCAGGCCTTTGACGACCTGAGGGACAATTCGGGGAGGGGCGCACCGCGTCCCTCCCCGCTGGCCCTCGAACGAAGGGGAGAGAGACTTGAGCGAGCAGCATCTACTTGAGCTGAAGGGGGTGGACAAGAGCTTCGGTGCCGTCCGTGCCCTCAACGGTGTCGACTTCCACGCGGATGCCGGACAGGTGATGGCGCTCGTGGGCGACAACGGCGCCGGCAAGTCCACGCTGATCAAGTGCGTGGCCGGGATCTACCCGATCGACGGCGGTCAGGTCGTGTGGGATGGCAAGGAGGTCAACATCCACGGGCCGAAGGACGCCGCCGCCCTCGGCATCGAGGTCGTGTACCAGGATCTGGCGCTCGCGGACAACCTCGATGTCGTCCAGAACATGTTCCTCGGGCGCGAGACGCGCTCGACGCTCCGGCGCCTCGACGAGTCGAAGATGGAGCGGCAGACGATGGACGTGCTGAAGGACCTGTCGGTCACGACCATCCGCTCCGTGCGCCAGACGGTGGCCGGCCTCTCGGGCGGCCAGCGCCAGTCGGTGGCGGTTGCGAAGGCCGTGCTCTGGAACTCCAAGCTCGTGATCCTCGACGAGCCGACGGCGGCGCTCGGCGTCGCGCAGACGCGTCAGGTGCTCGACCTGGTGAAGCGGCTTGGCGAGCAGGGCCTCGCCGTCGTTCTCGTGTCGCACAACATGAGCGACGTGTTCGAGGTCGCGGACTACATCACGGTGCTGCGCCTCGGCCAGAACGTGGCCGAGTTCAAGCGCAGCGAGACCAGCCAGCGCGAGGTTGTGGAGGCGATCACCGCCGGACAGCTCTCGTCGGTTCCCGGCATGCAAGAGGAGGCACTCGCATGAGCACCGCCGTAGAGCCTTCACCCAGCGCCCCTCCGGCCGACGCTCCCATAGCGCACGGCGGCCTGCGCGACTACGGCCGCCAGTGGCTCGACAACGTCCGCGGGGGCGACCTCGGCGTGGTCCCGATCATCGTCGGGATCGTCGTCATCGGCATCTACTTCCAGGCCCGCAACTCCAACTTCCTCACCGCGGGCAACTTCGTCAACCTGATCGCGCAGATGTCGCCCTTCGCCGTGATCGGCATGGGCATGGTGTTCGTGTTGCTCCTGGGCGAGATCGACCTGTCCGTGGGCTACGTGAGCGGCATGGGCGGCGTCGTCACGGCCGTGCTGCTCGAGCCCGGCCACGGCCAGTGGCCCACGTGGCTCGGCCTCATCGCGGCGATCGCCACCGGCGTCGCCATCGGCTTCTTCCAGGGCTTCTTCGTGTCCCGAATAGGCGTGCCCTCTTTCGTGGTCACCCTCGCCGGTCTACTCGCCTGGAACGGCGTGGTGCTGCAGGTGATCGGCAACAAGGGAACGATCGTGATCCAGGACAAGCTCGTGATCGGGCTCGCCAACGACAACCTGAGCCACACGCTGGCATGGATCGTGCTCATCGCGTCGGTGGCGCTGTACCTGGGAGTGCAGCTCGCGACGGTCTACCGACGAAGGCAGGCCGGGCTCGCCAACCTGCCGCTGTCGCTGATCGCGATCAAGACCGTGCTGCTCGCCGGCCTCGGCGTCTTCGTGGTCGAGTGGGCCGACACCGACCGCGGCATCCCCTACGTGGGCCTTCTGATGCTCGCCCTCCTCGTGTTCTGGACGTTCATCGCCGAACGCACGCGCTTCGGTCGCCACGTCTACGCCGTGGGTGGCAACGCGGAGGCGGCGCGACGGGCCGGCATCGGGGTGAAGAACGTCAAGCTCGTGGTCTTCGGCATCTGCTCGGGCATGGCGGCCCTCGGCGGCATCGTGCTCGCATCGCGGCTCAGCTCGGTTGACACCAGCACGGGCGGCGGCACGGTGCTGCTCTACTCGATCGCGGCCTGCGTGATCGGCGGCACCAGCCTGTTCGGCGGTCGCGGAAAGGTGAGCAGCGCGATCCTGGGAGCGATCGTGATCGCGATGATCGACAACGGGCTCGGTCTGCTCAACGTGAGCGCGGGCACCAAGTTCGTGGTCACCGGCATCGTGTTGCTTGCTGCCGTCACGCTCGACTCGCTGTCGCGGCGCCGGAGCACTGCCTCGGGCAGGGCGTGAGCGATCCGGTGCGGTGGGGCATCGTCTCCACCGCGAACATCAACGAGAAGGTGCTGGCGGGCGTCTCCGGCTCGCCGGCCGTCTCGGTCGTTGCGGTGGCGAGCCGCACGCGCGAGTACGCGCAGGGGTTCGCCGGCCACCACGGGATACCGCGGGCGCATGGCTCGTATGAGGAGCTGCTCGCGGACGACGAGGTGGAGGCGGTCTACATCCCGCTCCCTAATGGGATGCACGTGGAGTGGACGCTGGCCGCTCTCGAGGCGGGCAAGCACGTGCTGTGCGAGAAGCCGCTCTCGGCGCGGGCGGAGGAGGTGGAGCGCTGCTTCGACGCCGCGGAGTCGGCCGGGCTTGTGCTGTCCGAGGCGTTCATGTGGCGCCATCATCCGCAGGCGCAGCGGCTCGAGTCGCTGGTGCGGGAGGGCGCGATCGGCGAGCTGCGACTCGTGCGCGCCGCGTTCTCGTTCCCCCTCCCTCAGGCGCCGAACGTGCGCTGGGACGCCGACCTCGATGGCGGCGCTCTGCTCGACGTGGGCTGTTACTGCGTGAGCGGCGCGCGGCTGCTGGCGGGGGCGGAGCCGGAGCGCGTGACGGGCGAGGCCGTGATGGCCTCGAGCGGCGTGGACTCGCGCTTCGCCGGCACGCTGCGCTTTCCGGGCGAGGTGCTGGCCGTGTTCGACTGCGGCTTCGACCTCCCGCCGCGCGATGAGCTCGAGGCGATCGGCTCGGAGGGCTCGCTGTTCCTCGACGATCCGTGGCACTGCATGGAGCCGCGCATCGAGCTGCGCGGCCTCGACGGTTCGGTCGAGCTGATCGAGGTGGAGCGCGCGAATCCGTACGGGCTCGAGTTCGAGGACGTGTCGGCCGCGATCCGCGGCGAGCGCGAGCCGCGGCTCGGCCGCGCGGACGCGGTGGGCCAGGCGCGCGCGCTCGAGGCTCTTCTGCGCTCGGCATCTGAGGGCCGCCCGGTAGCGGTGGCGTGACCGCATTGCGAGCCGGCATCGCCGGCTACGGGCTCGCTGGAGAGGTGTTCCACGCGCCACTCGTGGACGTCGTCGACGGCATCGAGGTTGCAGGCATCGTCACCACGAACGCCGAGCGCGCCGGGCGTGCGCGCGCGGCCTTCCCGGACGCCGCGGTGGTGCCGTCGGTGGACGAGCTGTGGGACGCGATCGACGTGCTCGTGGTGGCAGCTCCCAACCGAGCGCACCTGCCTCTCGCACTCTCCGCGTTCGAGCGCGGCGTGCCGGTGGTGATGGACAAGCCGATGGCGTCTTCGCTCGAGGAGGCCGAGCAGATGGTGGACGCCGGCGGCGGCAGGCTCACGGTGTTCCAGAACCGGCGCTTCGACGGCGACTTTCTCACGCTCCGGGCGCGGCTCGGCGAGCTCGGGCAGATCACCCGCTTCGAGTCGCGCTTTGAGCGCTTCCGCCCCGAGGTGGGCTCCGGCTGGCGCGAGCTGGCCGACTCGGCCGAGGGCGGCGGACTGCTGCTCGACCTCGGCGCGCACCTCGTGGACCAGGCGCGCGTGCTGTTCGGCGATCCGCTGACCGTGTACGCGGAGCTCGAGCGGCGCCGGCCAGGCGCGGAGGTGGAGGACGACGTGTTCCTCGCTCTCGAGCACGAGGGCGGCGTGCGCTCGCACCTCTGGATGAGCGCGGTTGCGCCCCTGTACGGCCCGCG
>DATEPK010000054.1:0-9981 GCA_035273245.1 Thermoleophilaceae bacterium | reverse complement strand
CAGGACTACGTGAAGGCGCACCTGGCGCGCTACAAGGTGCCGCGCGAGGTGGAATTTCTCAAGGAGCTACCGCGCAACGCGACTGGCAAGGTGCTGAAGCGGGAGCTGAAGGAGCAGCACGAGAACGGATCGAAGGGCTCGAAGGCGAAGGCGGGGTCGAGCAAGTAGTAGGAGTTTCCCTACTCCTTAGTCCGACTCCGTACTGTCCTTGTCTGTCGGCCCGCCCGGAATCGGCTCGCCCTTGAACTCATCCGGGTCGTCGACCTTCTCGCCTTCCACGCTCACGCTGCCGTCCTCGTGATGGCGGACGTCGGACTGGCCTAGCTGGGCCTCGGGGCCCTCGGCGTAGGAGTGGTCGCCCTCCGGGCCACCGAAAGTCTCGTACTTGGAGTCGTCCTCGGGCCAGTCCTCGAGCTTCTCGGGCGGGTTCTCCTCGAGCTCGTGGATCTTCTGCTTGCGATCGTCGTCTGTGTCCTTCTCGGACATTGCCTCTCCTCACTCCTCGGCGACGGTGGGAAGGGCAGTTTCCGTCACGACGCTCCCGCAAACGTGAGGTCCGTGAGCTCCTCCACCACCTCGTCCGGCGTCACATCGAGCACTGGCGCCAGCGGCTTTCCCCGGCTCACCCAGACCGAGCGCAGCCCAGCCAGCTTGGCGCCCGCCGCGTCCCACGGGTTGCCGGACACGAGCGTGATCTCCCCAGGCTCGACGCCGAAAGCACGCGGAGCCAGCGCGTACACCTCGGGCGCGGGCTTGTAGCGCTTCACGCTGTCGGCGGCGAGGACGTGCTCGAAGCGGTCGCGGACGCCGGCGTTCGCGAGAAGCTGCTCGAGCCCGTCGGCGGTTCCGTTCGAGAGCACCGCCAGGCGATGACCGGCGAGGGACTCGAGCGCGGGTTGCGCGGCCGAGAAGAGCGGCAGCTCGGTGAGCCGTTCGGCGAGCACGCCCGTCTCCACGTCGAGCTCCAGCTCGGCGGCGGCCGATTCGAACGCGGCGCGCGCAAGCTCTGGCAGCGGGCGGTAGGCCTCGGCCGCCGTGGCCAGCCACGTCCACGGCTGGAGCCGCGAGTAGAACGCCTCATACAGCTCGTCGCCGCGCTCACCCGCGAGGTCGCGGGCAGGCTTCCTCAGCCACTCGAGGTCGAACAGGGTGCCGAATGCGTCAAAGGCGATCTGCATGGCCGTGTGATGCCCGCTCGAGCGCGCGCTGCACCTCGTCCACCCTCACCTCGTCGTGCTCCGGCCAGCCCGCGTTGAGCTGCTCACGAATGAAGGGATCCGTGAGCTTCACGATCTCGTGCCGCAGCCATTCGAGCATGCGCTGTTCGTCCATCCGGATCTCCGAGGCGAGCCGAGCCGTCTCTCGGTCGCCGGACCTCTCCGCCACCATCTCGAGCGCCGTGTAGGTGGCGATCACGAGGCCCTGCGTGGCGCAGCCGAACTGCGACCCGCGCAGCGTCTTCTCCTCCTGCGCCACCGCCTTGAGCGGCAGCCGGCTGACGCTGAGCACCGAAGCCCCGGCCTCCAGCAGAGCCCGGGCGCCCAACCGCAACGGTCCCTCGCCCTCGCCGAGCTCGTGGAGCCGTCCGCCGATGCGCCGCGCATGCCCCTGCGTCTCCCGCAGGTAGCGCTCAAGACCAGAGCGATATTCCCCCCGCGGCGAAGCAGCGATGCGCGCCCGCAACGTACGCGCAAGCGCGAGCTCATCAGCCCGCGCCTCACGCAAGTAATCAATGACCCGCCGATCCCCCGCCACGAGGCGAGGGTATCGAACCTATGGCCTGCGCCCTATCGCCTATGACCCCTGAATGAAATGACCTGCTGAATTCCAGAGGGCCTGTTCGTGTACCGAATCTTGATCGGCAAGAGCCCGGGCAGGAACGTGATCCGCTGGGCGTTGGCGTCGTCTCGCCAGGTGGAGGGATCCGGCCCCTGGGCCGCCGCCAGCTCATTGCCCGCGGCGTCGAGAGCGGCCCACAGCGAGTTGGCGCAGGCGGTCAGGTTCCCACCGCCGCAGAAGCGGAAGTGGAACTTGCCCCTCACCTTCTGGCCGAGCAGCGTCCGCAGGTCCTTGTCGATGTAGCCGATCCAGCCGCCGGTGAAGCCGCTGCCCTCGTCAGCGACCTTGCCGATCACCTTCTGGAGCTGCGCCGCCTGCGGGCCGAGCACCGGGTCCATCACGGCGTCCGACAAACGCGGCGCGAACGCGTCCATGATCGGCGCCCCCGGATCGTCCACCTTGCCGTCGTTGTTCTTATCGAGCACGCTCGACCCGTTCTTGCGCCACTGCAGCAGCAGCTGCAGCATCTGCGCGTCACGCGGGTTCGGCGCCGCCACCTTCTGCATCACCTTGGCCACGACGGGCATGACGAACGCGTCGTTGAAGTCGGTGGTGGCCGCCTTGTTCATGGCGCTCACCACCTGAGCCAGGTTGAGCTTCTTGTGGTGAGCGAGCCCGGCGTCGAGCATCTGGACGCGGAACAGCGAGCCGTAGCCGAACTGGTCGTCAGCCGCGGGGAAGCCGCCGCCCGGCTTGTTGTTCCAGTTCACGAGCGTGCCGTCCCTCGCGCCGATCTCCTGCGGGTGCAGCTTCGCCGACGCGAAGCCGTGCCACTCGAAGCTGCCGTTGCCGTTGGTGGGCAGCCCGCCGTCCACGCCCCTTGCGCGCTTCGGGAAGAGGCCGGTGGAGTACATCGCGATCTGGCGGTCGTCGGCGTAAGCCGCGTTGAACGTGAACGGTGACGCGTGCATCGACTTGATGAACTGCTTGGCGTTGTGCACGCGCCCCAGCGTGAGGTCCTCGAACGGCAGCTGCCAGAGGATGTCCTTGCCGAAGCTCGAGCGCTTCTGGGACACCGCCACGCGCACCCCGTGCACGGTCGCGTAGCCAATCACGGGACCATGCACTGTGGTGCGGTAGGTGACCGGCTGCGGCGGCGTGCCGCTGATCGTGCCCGCGTTGACGAAGCCCATCGGGCGGCAGATGCCCTTGTACATGTACTTGGTGTCGCTGCCGCCGCAGAGCGTCTCCACGTAGTCGTCGATCACGTCGCTGCCCGCGGACGTGAGGCTCCACGCGAAGTCGGGCCCGCGCGCGATCAGGAGGTCGCCCGGGCCGCCCGGCATAGCCGCGCCGCGCGCCTGGATGCCGGGCGCGTGCATGTCCACCTCGAACGTGAGGCCGGGGTAGAAGTAGCCGATCTGCGGACCCGCGACGAACAGCGGGTGATGGTTGGTCGAGCGCCTGGCCGCGACCATCAGGAAGTTGCTCGCGTGCGCTGGCGAATGCTCGGCGGCGGCGGCCGCTGAGGCGGATGCGCCCGGCTCGGGAGTGGGCACGAAGCTGCCGGCGTCGATGATCTCGTTGCCGGGCCCGAGCTGCTTCGGCGCCGGGTCGTACGGGAAGCGCCCGTCCACGGTGACCTTCGCCTCCGGGTCGTTGCGCTCGCGCAGGTCGTTCCAGAGCAGCGTGCCCTGCGGCGCGCCGAGGCGCTGCTGCAGGCCGCTCAGCAGCATCGCGCTGTTCACCTCGTTGCCGCCGCCGCGCCCGAAGAGCTGCCCCGCCAGGGCGTTCGTGGCGTAGATGTCGTTGCGGTTGAACGGCGGGTTGGCGGGCGTCTTGTTGTGCCTGTACCAGGCGTTCACGCCCTTCACGTAGACGTCGATGTCGTGCAGCACCTGGCGGCCCTTCCTGCCCGCGTGCTTGAGCGCCTTCGTCTGACGAGCCACGATCGACTCCGCCTGCGCGCTTGGCGTGAAGGTCTTCAATCCCTCGACGAGCCCGAAGGCGTCCACGCCCGGCACGTCCAGTGCCGCGATCCGGGCGTCGCCGCGCGCTTCGTCGAGCAGGAGGTGACGGTCCTCGGCCACAACCCAGCCCTCGGCCCAGGTGAGCAGGTCGCGCGACTTCGCGAAGATGTGCGGGACGTTGAACTTGTCGCGCACGATGCGCACGCCCTTGATCGGCCGCTCGGTGCGAAGGTGCCCCTGTCCCTTGTCCGTGAGCCGCTCGGACTTGAAGTCCTTGAAGAGGTCGCGCGTGGTCACGTGCCCGCCGAGCGGCGTCAGCGCGTCATACATCCGCGCCTGGCTGTCCGCGTGCTTCGGCACGGGAACGTCGCCCCATTCGCCCGACGGGATGATGTTCAGCGCGGTCGACGCGAAGTCCTTCGCGAACGCCGAACCCGGCAGCGCGAGCGTGCAGGCGCAAGCGAGCAGCGCGAGTCTCTTCATGTGGTTCCCTCCGTTGGCCGTGTCGGCGCCCCTCGGCGCCGGAGCGAAAAGTAACAGACTGGCTAGTCGGCCAGCCAGCGATCTATCACGGTTTTAAGTGACGGGTCCGCATCCTGACTCGGCACCGTCTTCTCCACGCGCAGGCGCGCGCGGCGGCCGTCGAGCTCGAGCGTTCCGACCTGGTTGTCGAACCACGGCTTCTGCCCACCCGACAATCGCCAGCGCATCTCCGGGTCGCGCACGCCCGCGGCGCGGGCCAGCGCATGGGCGGCAACGCCCGCCGTACGCGAGCCGGTGGCCCTGATCGCCAGCCGCTCATGGCGGTCGAGCGGATTGCGGAACGGCGAGCACACCGCCTGGAACACGCCGCTCTTCACGTTCGCCTCCGGCCGGAAGCCGGCCTCCACCAGGTAGGCGTGGTGGACGTCGCCGGACAGCGCGACGATCGTCGCCGGCGGCTCGCCACGCTCCCCGGAGCCGACCGAGATCACGAGCCGCTCGAGGTGCTCGAACGAGCGCTGGAACGCCGGCCAGTGCTCGAGGTCGAACCCCTGCCTGAGCTTCTCGCCCAGCTTCGCGGCCCGGCCTCCCCAGGCGCCCGCGCACACGGCTTCGTCCCATGACTCGAGCCAGTGCATCGCCGGCGACATCAGCCAGGGGAGCGACGTGCCGAGCAGCAGGTGGTCGTACCCGCCGCCGGTGGCGCACTCCTCGATGAAGCGCCACTCGTCCTCGTCGACCATGGCGCGTCGCTCGGGGTCGAGCACCCGGCCGCCGCGCGAGTCCATCATCACGAGCCGCGAGCCGCACAGGTCGCGCACGTAGCTCCAGCGCGCGCCCCCGACTTCGTGCGCGACCTTGTGCGACCAGGCGCGAAGCATCGGCCCGGCGTCGCCCTCGCAGCGCAGCACGCGGTCGAACATCTCGTCGTCGTCGAGGTGGCGCGGCTCGAGGTTGCCGATGTGCTGGTAGAGCCAGTAGCTCATCACCGCGGACGAGATGCGCTTCTCCCACCACGGCTTGCGCCGCATCTCGTCGAGCCACACGTCGGACGTGTTCCAGTCGTCGTGCACGTCGTGGTCGTCCCACACCATCGCGCTCGACACGGTGGAGAGCAGCCAGCGCAGCGACGGGTCGGTGTCGCCCCAGGTCTCGTAGTAGAGGCGCACGTACTCCTCGAAGTCGGCGACCTCGTAGCCGGGCGGCTCGCGCGGGTCGCGCCTCGACTCGATGAACTTGCGCACCTTCGGCGATGCCTCGTCCGCGTACACCTGGTCGCCGAGCATGAGAAGTAGGTGCGGCCAGGTTTCCTGCGGCTCGCGCCTCATGCGCCGAGCGAGCGCGTAGAGCGCGTCCACCTCGCGGCCCTCGGGGTCCTCGTCCTTCGGCAGCGTGTACGGCTTCTGGTGCGGATAGGCGACGCGGCAGGAGCCGAACGCGATGCGCACCGGCCCGTCGGGGTCGAACGTGCGGATCACGCTCGGCGGGAAGTCGTGATCCCGCGGCGGCCACACCTGTTCGCCGTCGAGCTCCACCTGGTACGCGGTCGAGCTGGCCGGGGTGAGCCCCTGAATGCGCACGAGGGCGTAGTGGTGGCCGTCCACCTCGAACGTGCGCGCATTGTGCTCGAGCACCACGACCTCGCACGGCGCGTCCGTTTCAACCCACACGGTCGCCTCCGTCTCGCTGACGTAGCGCAGCAGCGGGCCGAGGACGAGCTGGGGCACTGCTACAGCTGGTCCGGGGGGGCCATCCGGTAGAAGAACGGGCCCATCCCGCCCTGGTTCACCGCGAACGCGAGCTTGAGGAACTCCTCCTGCGCGTGTGCGTTCTCGAGCGGACCGGCGTACACGGGATCGAAGCCGGCGTCTCGGTTGAGCTGCTCCACGAACTCGCGCGCATCGTCGTCGCCGCACCAGATGTTGCTCGGGGTGGCGCGTGCCTCCGGAATGCGGTCGTAGATGGCGGCGAAGTTGATGTTGAACGACTTGGCCGTGGGGCCGCCCGTCTTCGACTTGATGAACTCGGCGTTGGAGGCGAAGCCGTCCGGCGGCTCGGCGCCGATGAGGTTGGTCGCGTCGATCACCGTCTTGCCGTCCAGGCCGGTGACGTTCTCGAATGCGTCCGCCACCGCTCCGCCCGGCAGCGCGAACAGCACGGCGTCAGCGTCGGACACGTCGCCGCCGTCGCTGCCGATGCGCGTGACATCGTGGCCGGCCTTCTCCCACAGATCCGCGAGCCCGCCGCCGACGTTGCCGCGCCCAACCACAGCCACCTTCATCCCGACCTCCTCGATGGTGAGCTCAGGACGATACGCGCGCGCCGAGGGCGAGGTTGTTGCAGCGCTCGCACACCTCTTCGGGAATGATCCCGGCGCGCATCAGCACGGCGAAGATCCTGCAGCCCAGGCAGAGCCCGAAGACGGACTCGAGCGTGGCCGCGGCCACGAGCAGGCCGAGCAGCACGTACGCCGCGGTGTGCAGCCCGAAGCCGAGGGCGAGCACCGCCGCGGGGACCGAGAGCGTGGCGCCCATGCCCTGCGCGAAGCGCTTGGGCGGACCCGGCACGGGGCGCTCGCGCACGGGCAGAAGCGGCGTGGCCAGGCGCGTGACAAGCTGGCCCAGCGGGCTGAGCGTCGGTCCCGTGAACACGCGCGCGAGGAATCCGTAGGCGATCACGGCCGTGAGCCACGGCTGGTCGAACACGATCGCCGCGAGGCTCATGAGCACAACGCCGCCAGCCACGAGGCGCGCGGACACCTCGTTCACCGGGTCGGGAAACGAGAACAGCCTTGCGCGTGCGCCGGCGCCTTCCACGGCGCGGAGGATAGCCTTGGCTCGCTGTCTGGCCCCCGTAGCGCCCGGTCAGTGACCGGTATGTGAGAAGTGGCGCGGGTCGGTGGCGGGCAGCGCGTTGGAGAGCGTCGGGCTGTGCGGGCTGCGCCGCATCGCCGCGGCGAACTGCTCCGGGTTGCTCACGTCTACAGCACCTGCCGGGGGCAAGAGGCCCACGTGGTTCGAGCTGCGGCCGGCGCACTTGCCGGGCACGCTCGGCCGGTGGTACATCCGCATGCACACGTGCTCCGAGTACTCGGGCGTCCGGTAGCCGCTCAGCACCTTTCCGGTCCAGCCGCCGTGCTCCCGGGCCCACAGCACCTGTACCGCGATCCAGTTGGCCACCGCATAGCCGTCGATCACCGTCGTTCCGTTCCGCTGGGCCAGCGAGTGCGCAGAAAGCTTCCTCTGCTTGCGCCGCCGCGCGCGGGCACGCGCGAGCATCGCCGCGTTGGCGTAGCGCGGCGATCCGGGCTTCCGAAGGCGTCGGAGGAACGCCCTGTCCAGCGCGGCGGAGTTCTTGCCCTTCGCGTATCCGAGGTAGAACTTCACGTCGCGGATCCGGTGCTTGGTCTCGGGGCCCTTCTTGCCGTCCACCGCGATCGGCGCCATCCCGTGCAGGTACTCCCGCGTGAACTTGTTGAGCGCAGCCTGCAGCTTGCGCACCCCGATCTTCGGTCGTTGGAGCGGTGGGGGAGGGACGGGAGGCGCTCCGCCTCCGCCGCCAGGTGTCGGCTTCGCCGGATGCGAGCCGGTGATCCGGGCGATCTGCTTCTCGATCTCCGCATATCGCCCGATCAAGACCTCGCGCGAGGCGCCGACGGCGTGGTCGTAGCGGTCGACGCGGTGCAGCAGCTCCGGGTCCGTGAGGTCCTCGAGCTTCAGCCCGGGGTGCGGTGGAGCTGGTGTGGGCGTTGGCTGTGCTGGCGGAGCGGGCTCGGCCACAGCCGCCCCCGTGGCGACTGGCACTGGAGCCGGCGTTGGCTCCGCATGGGCCGGCGCGGCCTCGGCCAGCATCGTCACTTCCTTCTCCTCCACGGACACGAGCGTCTCGAGCGTGGTCTCCATCTTGTTGAGGATCCGGGCGATGTCCGCGAGGTTCACCGCCTTGTCCTTGTCCTGTTCGAACGCGTGGTGACGCTTGGCCGCGTATGCCACGAGGAGCTTCCACGCGCGGTCGGTCTCCGCGTCCAGGCGCCGGACGTCCGCCACGAGCGAGGCGAACGTCAGAGGCCCGCGCCCGGCGCCGTTGGCCCCGGAGCCGTTGCTCGGCACCGGATGGTGTGTCGTGAACCCCTCGCGCACCTTCTTCCGGCGAGCCTTCTCCAGCTCTACCGAGCGTCCGAGCGCGTGCTGGGTGGCCACGCCAAAGATGCCCCTTGGCTTGATGTGGTGCTCCATCTGGAACGTCTTGAGCGCGGTGTCGGTGTTCGCGTCGAACAGCGCTCGCTCGCCGTCCAGGTACGGCTTGCCGGTGGCATGAGCAGGGACGTACGACAGCCGCCGCGTGAGCTGCCTCACCCGCGGCCCGCGGTCACCCTTGCGCAGCGCGTGCACGTGCGCGGGCGCGGCATGGACGCCCGGCGCGTGCGCAAGGCAATCGATGTCGGCGACCCCGATGTCCACGTCCATGTCGAGCACCGCGCAGCGCGTCGGTTGCGTGTGACCGGGGTCGACGAACTGCCCGGAGGTCTGCCAGGCCCGCTGGCCGTGCGCCGGCCACAGGTCGTTCGGCATGTGAGGCGCCCCACGGGGGTCCCTGTCCACCTTGCCGTGGCTGATCCAGCTCGCCACCCACACGAAGTCGCACGGCACCTTGCCGTGTAGAGCAATGAGGCTGCTCGGATTCGAGTAGATGCCGGGTCGCGCACCCGCTGCCTTCACCGTCGAGCACCAGGCGCGCACGTAGTCGAGCGTTCCGCCCGGATTTGACGGATAGGTTTTCGCCTCGAGGTCGAGACACAGCGGGAAGTTTCCGCTGTAGCCGTACCCCGCCGCGATGTTCAGCGCATCCCGGCCGTCCGCCAGACCTTGCGCGCGCGTGAGGGTGCCTCCTGCCTGACGCCCGACGTAGGTGAGCATGAAGCGCTCGATGCCGTGCTCGGCATAGTCCTGAACCTGCGCGGGGGACCAGCCCTTGCCCTTGAAGTACGGACCGCCTATGTAGATGTTCCACCAGTGGCCGCCGATCTGGTCGAGCATGCGCTTGGCGAGCGCGGCGCCGCCAGGCTCCGACTCGCGGTCGAGCCCATGGATGTATGTGGCCATGGCTCAGTCCGCCGTTCCGACGAGCTCGTCGTCTTCCGCGAGGAGCCCGTCGTCCAGCTCGTCGAGGTCGTCCACGGAGTCGAGGTCATCGAACTCGGACAGATCGTCGACGCCCACGTCCGGTGCGCTCACGGGTGCCGGGACAGGCGCTGCGCCGAGCGTGCCGAGCTTGATTGCGTTTGCGGCATCGGCCTCGCGGGCCTCGTACTTCTGCCAGCCGTGGAGCCACTGCGCTGCCGGTGCCAGTGCCACGACGGCGCCGGCGACGAAAACGGACTGGAGGTCACCCTCATTGATGTTGATCCCAGGGAAGTGCTGGGCGAGCCAGGTTGCGCAGGCTCCGGCGGCGAGCGCGGCGACGGGGGTGACGAGCGCGACGATGCGGTTCGGCTTCATGGAGCCTCCTCATGTCGGAGAGTGGGGGCTTTGGGCTCGTGTGTTTCGACCCTACGCCCGGCGAAGCCCGCCAGTCAAGCCCATGAAGTCTCGCGCTAGAGCGACTTGACCTCTTCGGTCACGTGCTGGATCGACTCCTTCGCGTCCCCGAACAGCATCGACGTGTTCTCCTTGTAGAACAGGGGGTTGTCGATGCCGGCAAAGCCCGTGTTCATCGAGCGCTTGAGCACGATCACGTTGTGGGCCTTGTC
>DATEPK010000053.1:0-3298 GCA_035273245.1 Thermoleophilaceae bacterium | reverse complement strand
GCCGCGGGCGGCGTGAGCCGGCGCCACGGTGAGGTGGCGCGCGACATGTGGCGAGAGCTGTGGCCGGACACGCCGGTGGAGAACGTGCCGATCGGTCACGTGACGAACGGCGTGCACATCCCCACCTGGGTGGGAGGCCCGATGCGGGAGCTGCTCGACCGTCACCTCGGCGCCGATTGGCTCGACCGCGCGGCCGACCCCGCGACCTGGGATCCGGTGGACGGGATCCCGGACGAGGAGCTGTGGGACGTGCGTTGCCGCCAGCGGGCCGAGCTCGTCGACTTCGCCCGCGCCCGCAGCGTGGCGGACCGCCTCGGCCGCAACGATGTGCCGAGTTACGTGGAGGCCGCGGTGAGGACGTTCGACCCCGATGCGCTCACGATCGGCTTCGCGCGCCGGGCCGCCACCTACAAGCGGCTCCTGCTGCTGGGCCACGACCCGGAGCGCACGCTCGCCCTGCTCGGCGGCGACCGTCCGGTGCAGGTGCTGCTCGCGGGCAAGGCGCACCCGCGCGACGACGAGGCGAAGGGCACGCTGCAGACGCTCTTCAACCTCAAGGGCGCTCCGGTGGTGGGCGAGCGCGTGATCTTCCTCGACGACTACGACCTCGCCACCGGCGCCTGGCTCACGCAGGGCTGCGACGTCTGGCTGAACCTTCCGCGCCCGCCGCTCGAGGCGAGCGGCACGAGCGGCATGAAGTCCGTGATGAACGGCGGCCTTCAGCTCAGCGTGCTCGACGGCTGGTGGGCCGAGGGCTACGACGAGTCGAACGGCTGGGCGCTCTCGGGCGAGGTGGACCACGACCACGCCGCCCAAGACGCCCGCCACGCGGCCGAGCTCTACCGCATCCTCGAGGAGGAGGTGGTGCCCACCTTCTACGACCGCAACGAGAACGGCATCCCGGGCGCCTGGCTCGAGCGCGTGCGCGCCTCGCTCCGCACACTTGGTCCGCGCTTCTCGGCCACGAGGATGCTGGCGGAGTACAGGGCGGGCGCCTACCGCCCGCGCGCGACAATCGACCGCTAGCCCGCGAGCGACTGGCGCAGGGCGAGGATGCGTGCCGCTGCGGCGCGCGCCTCGGACATGTTGAGCCTGCCGCTCCTCAATGCGGCGGTGAGCGCCTTGGCCGCCTGCTCCGACGAGCTGTAGTTCCGGGCGAACAGCACGAGGTCGTTGCCGGCGGCGGCGGACTTCACGGCGATCTGCCCCGGGCTCCCGTACGGCTTGAGCGCTCCAGCCTCCAGGTCGTCCGTGATCGTCACGCCGGTGAAGCCGAGCCGCCGGCGGATCTCCGTGGTGGCGATGCGGCGCGAGAGGGTGGCGGGCGCGCGCCGGTCGAGCGCCGGGTAGATCGCGTTGGCCACCATCACCATCCGGGCTCCGCCCTTCACCACACTCTTGAAGGACGCCTCGTCGACCGTGCGCAGCGTGCCCGCGGAGAGGTTGATCGTGACCGACTCGTTGTCGCTGTTCACCTTCGCGGCGCCGAAGCCGGGGAAGTGCTTGGCCGTAGCGACCACTCCGCCGTGCGCCAGGCCGCCTGCGAAGGCGGCGGCGTAGGAGGGGATGGTCTTCGGATCGGCGCCGAAGGTGCGCTTCGTCTCCAGCAGCGTGGATCCGGCGCGCGGGATGTCTGACACGGGCGCCAGGTCAACGTTCACGCCGGCCCGGCGCAGGCCGCGCGCGGTGGCGACACCCACCGCTCGGATGTGAGCCGCGTTGTGAGAGGCGGCCATCTGAAGCGCGGACTCAGCGGGTGGGCTGTCCGCGATGCGCCGTACCTCGCCGCCCTCCTGGTCGATCATGATCAGCAGCGGCTCGCTGAGGTTCTTCGGGCGCGGGATCGCCTGGAGCTTGCGGGTGAGCTTCCTGATCGTCGCGACGGTGTCGCCGTTCTGGGCGAAGAGGCAGACGGCGCCGATCGTCCCCGCGCGGATTCGCCGCGCGAGGGCGGCCGGGACGCGGCCCGCACCCGCCTGGCGGAAGCTCGCCACCACCCGCAGCCCCGCGAGCTGGGCGACTGTGAGGTGAGGCAGCTTGAAGCTCGCCCCGCGATCGGCGTCCGACTGCTGGCTGGCCGTGATCGCGACGACGCCGGCGACGATCGCCACCAGCGCAAGCGCTAGCGCGATGCGGCGCCCCACCCCGTTCAGGGCCATGCGCGCATCTTAAGCCGCGCGGAGGATCAAACCTTGCGCGCGCGGATGATCGCCGAGGCGGCGTGCTCGTGGACGCGGTGCGTCTCGGTTATCTCGATCTCCGTAAGCCCTGCGGCCGCCAACGCGTGCGCGAACTCCTCGCGCGTGAGCGCACCCGCGATGCATCCGGTCCACGCGGCCATGTCGGCCCGGGTGGCCTCGTCCATGTCGGGATCAGCGATCACGTCCGAGACGGCGAAGCGCCCGCCCGGCCGAAGGACCCGCGCCGCCTCGCGCAGCACCTTCGGCTTGTCGCCAGACAGGTTGATCACGCAGTTGGAGATCACGACGTCAACGCTCTCGTCGGGCAGCGGCATGTCCTCGAGATAGCCCTTGACGAACTCGACGTTCTGGACGCCCGCGTCGGCAGCGTTTGCCCGCGCGAGCTCGAGCATCTCGTGGGTCATGTCGAGGCCGATCGCCTTGCCGCTCGGACCGACCCGGCGCGCAGAGATCAGCACGTCCGCGCCCGCGCCCGAACCGAGGTCGAGCACCGTCTCGCCCTCGTGGAGCTCCGCCACGGCCGTGGGCACTCCACAGCCGAGCGACGCATTCACGGCCGCGGCGGGCACACCGTCGGTGCTCGCTTCGTCGTAGAGCGTCGAGCCGAACACTCCGCCCCCGCTGCAGCAGCCGCCGCTGCCCTTCGCCGCCGCGGCATAGCGCTCGCGCACGGTCTCGCGGATGTCGGTCAGGTCAGCCATACAGAAAGCTCCTTGAGGGCGTCGGGGATCACGTAGTAGTAGGCCCACAGGCCACGACGCTCCGAGTCCACGATGCCCGCGTCGCGGAGCTTCTTGAGGTGGTGGGAAAGCGTGGGCTGCGAGATGTCGAACAGGGGCACGAGCTCGCAGACGCAGACCTTTCCCGCGTGCTTGCGGAGAACGTCCACGAGCTGCAGCCGGACTGGGTCGCCGAGCGCCTTCGCGATGTCGGCCATGCGGGTCGCCAGTTCGGCGTTCACGTCCGGCTGCACGACGGGCTCGCAACAGGGCTCGCCGGCTGGACGTTTCTGCTTCGGAACGAGTTCCAGATCGACCGTCATTGAATCGACTTATATCGATTCAATTGATGATTGTCAATGCAGACGCAGGACGAGC
>DATEPK010000052.1:0-4918 GCA_035273245.1 Thermoleophilaceae bacterium | reverse complement strand
TCGTGGAGGCCACCGACCGCGCGCGGAGCCTCGGCGCGGCCGTGCAGGTCGAGCCGCGCGAGGGGCCCGTCGGATGGCGCAGCATGATCGCCACTCCGGCCGGTGCCGCCATCGCACTCTGGCAGCCCAAGCGCTAGGTGCTTGGCGGGCCCACCCGGCGCAGCAGGCTCTCAGCGGCGACTGACGAGCAGCCGAATTCCGGCAACGGCGAGCAGCGCCACCACGATGATGATCACCCTCAGCGCCCCATGTGAGAAGTGAGAGCTATCGCGCACCACGAGGCGGCGGACCACGATCAGCGCGACGAAGAGCAACGCCACGCCGGGTCCCAAGCCTCGCCGCATCAGCGGATCCTAGGAGCGGCGCCTAACGGCGCTCTTAAGAAGGAGCCGGCGGCTCGCCGATGCGCTACTTCGTCTGCTGAGAGCCGAGCGTGCGCACGAACTCCGAATCCACGCGAAGCTCCGCCGCCCTTCGCTGCGCCAGTTCGCGCTCTTCCCGCTCCTGCCGCTCTTGCTTGCCGGCCGCCTTTGCGCGGTCGTTGCGCTGCGCGATCGCCTGCAGATGCTCTTTCCATCGAGCGTCGCCGCGCGGCTTGGCGCTGCCTACATCCTGCTGCTCGCCTGAGTCACTCATACGCCTCATCCCTTTCGCGTCCTCGTAGCGTTGGCGCGCGAGGCTGAGGAAGCGGAGGACCAAGCGGGCTTTCCAATGCTAGCCCTTCGCCCCACTGCTAGGGTCGACCGCACTAGGCCGGCGTGCATTCGCCGGCGCGTGGTGCAAGCGCCCGTAGGTCGTTGCTCGAACAGCATCCTCCGCGTACGCCGCACATAGATCGGAGGAACACATGGCAACTGGAACCGTGAAGTGGTTCAACGACGACAAGGGCTTCGGCTTCGTCACCCCTGACGACTCCGGCAAGGACCTCTTCGTCCATCACAGCGGCATCGCCGGCGACGGCTTCAAGTCGCTCCGCGAGGGCGCAAGGGTCTCGTACGACTCGGAGGCCGGCGACAAGGGTCCCAAGGCCGTCAACGTCCAGCCGCTCTAGGCGCCCATGGGCTCAAGCGGCAAGCAGAAGACCACCACGTCAAAGCGCATCCGCGAGGCGAAGCTCCGCGAGCGACGGATCGAGAAGCAGGCCAGGAAAGACGCCCGCAAGCTGGCGGCAAGCGAGCGGGCGGACACGCTCGCGCATGAGCCAGAGCCGGCCGCCGTAGTTGAGGCGGACACGCCTCCCGACTCCGCTCAAGACTAGGATTCCGCTCATGTCGGCTTCCCCGCAGGGACCGTTCTGGCGCGAGCCGCTCGCTCCCTACGCACAGCCGCGACTGACCAGGAGCCTGCTGGATATCGCCACGTCGGTTGTGCCGTACCTCGCGCTTTCGGTCCTGATCTATCTGACGCTCGGGGTTTCGGATCTGCTGACGGCCGCCCTCAGCGTGCTCGCGGCGGGCTTTCTGGTGCGGACGTTCATCGTGTTTCACGACTGCGCACACGGGTCCATGCTGCCGTCCAAGCGCGCCAATGCCTATCTCGGCGCGTTTCTCGGGCTGCTGGTGCTGGCGCCATCTAGGCGCTGGCGGCACGACCACGCGGTCCACCATGCAACGTCGGGCGACCTGGAACGGCGCGGCGTCGGGGACGTGCTGACGCTCACCGTTGCCGAATACCGGGCGCGATCGTGGCGGGGACGACTCGGCTATCGCCTCATCCGGAACCCGCTCGTGATGTTCGGGCTCGGCCCTGTGTTCGCGATGATCGTCGGACCGCGGCTCCCGGCGCGCGGCGCGCGAAGGCGAATGCGCAACAGCGTGCTCGCCACGGACGTCGCGCTGGCCGCGATCGTCGCCGGGCTTTGCTGGCTGATCGGCTGGCAGCAGTTCCTGCTGGTGTGGGGACCGTCCGCGCTCATGGCCGGCTCGGTGGGCATCTGGCTGTTCTACGTGCAGCACCAGTTCGAGGACGCCTACTGGCAGAACACCGGCGACTGGACGTACGCCGACGCGGCGCTGCGCGGCAGCTCGTACCTGAAGCTGCCCAGAGTGCTTCAGTTCTTCACCGGCAACATCGGCCTCCACCACGTCCACCACCTCAACGCGCGCATCCCGAACTACAACCTTCAGGCCGCCCACGACAACAACCCGATCCTCCACGACGTGCCCACTCTCTCCCTGTGGGACGGGCTGCGAGCGGTCACGCTCAAGCTCTGGGACGAGGACGGCGGGAAGCTCGTGACGTTCCGTCAGGCGCGCGGCGCTTACGCGGGCCCGGCGGTGGCGCCGGCAGAGCCGCGTTTCTCGAACACCAGCCTGTAGTGGTCGAGTAGCTCGCGCTCGAAGCAGACCTTGTTGGCGCTGACGCCCGAGGTGAAGGCCAGCCGGAAGTCGGCACTCGTGAGCCAGCGAGGCAGCAAGCGCAGCTTGAGCATTGACTTCTTGAAGCTGCGCGCTCCGATCCGCGCGTTCCACTGGCTGATGGTCTCGATGTAGTCGAGGCGACCGCTCACTGCCGACACGAGGCGGAAGTGCGGCTGCGCGCAGGCGGTCACCTGCTCCGCACCGAACGGCAGCCAGGATCCCGGGAACTGGCGCCCCAGCAGCGCGATCAACCACGCGTCCGAGCCTCGCGGCGGCAGCGCCCGGAGCGCCTCCATGTCGATCTGCTCGCGGGGGATCATGTTGCGGCCGAAGACCATCGTCTGCAGGTAGAAGCGCCCAGTGTCAGGCAACAGCTGCGCCACACGGGCGAACAGATCGCTGTAGATCTGCTCCTGACGGCCGGCCTCGAAGTCCTCAGGCGAGCAGAAGTGCTCGAACGCGCCGAGACTCGCGACGGCGTCGAATGCTCCGAAGCGCTCGCGCGTCACCTCTCGCGCGTCCTGCAGGTGCACGTCCAGGCCGTGGCGGCGGCACGCCTCCAGCTGCGCCGTGGACAAGGTCACTCCGACACCTTCCCCGCCGCGTTCGCGAATGTAGGCGAGCAACGGCCCCCAGCCGCAGCCCAGGTCGAGCACTCGCCGCCCCGGGCCGATGCCGATCTGCTCGGCCACGTAATCGTGCTTGCGTCGCTGTGCCTGCTCGAGGCTGAGCGTGAAGTCCCCGTCGTACTTCGCCCCGCTGAAGTCCGCGAGCTCTCCCAGGCTGAGCCGAATGACGCGGTCGGTCAGCGAATAGGTGAAGTCAATGTCAGTGCGGTCGGCCAACTCACTCCCCGGTCGAGGTCGCCGTTGCGCCGGGCCCGTGCAACGTGAGGGACAGCGCCGGCGCGTCGCTCCCGCTCGGCAGCTCCTGCAGGCGCCGGTGAAACGCATGAGCCACCCGCAGGGCGTGTTCCTTGGCGAGCTGTGCGCGCGGGCCGGTGAACAGCTCGTCCACCGTCTCACGCCATAGGACGAGCCAGCGCTCGAAGTGGGGGGCGCGAAGCCCGGCCTTCATGTGCAGCACCGCGTGCGGAGCGAACGCCCCGCCGGAGTAAGACCGCGCTCCGAGCAGGACCGTCTCCCAGAACGAGGCGATAACGGGAACGTGCGTGTCGAGATCGAGCTTGGCGACGTCGACGAAGATCCAGCCGATCAGCGGATCCGTGAGCGCCCGCGAGTAGAACGCGCGAACGAGCCGCTCGCAGTCGGCACGCGTCTCGATGTCCCGCAGGGGACCCACACGCCCAGGATATTTCGCGGATCGGTGGTCGGTTGCGGCATAGACTGGCCTCGGCTGGGACTTCCTAGCAAGGGGGCCTGTGTGGCTGAGTCGGTTGAGCTGGTGACGATTTGGCTGGTCGACTTGGTCGGTTCGACCAGGTTGGCGACGTCTGTCGGGCCGGTGCGGGCGGACGAGCTTCGCGACGAGTACTTCGCTCTGTTGCGCGAGGCGATCGCCTCGTCAGGCGGCACCGAGTTCAAGAACACGGGCGATGGCCTGTTCGTGGCGTTCAGCTCGGCGTCGGCGGCGGTCAGCTGTGCGGTGTTGACGCAGCAGTTGTTCGAACGGCGCTATGCGCATTCCGAGCAGGGCCTGCACGTGCGGATCGGGTTGGGGACGGGTGAGGCGACGGTCAAGGACGGCGACTACTTCGGGATGCCGGCGATCGAGGCGGCGCGGTTGTGCGACAAGGCACCGGCGGACGGGATCCTCGTGTCGCTGACGACCAAGCTGCTCGCGGGCCGGGTCGAGGGCGCGCGGCTCGAGTCGGTCGGGGAGCTCGAGTTGAAGGGGATTCCGGAGCCGATGGAGGCCTTCTCGGTGTTGTGGGAGCCACTCGATCCGGAGCGGTCCGACGTGCAGGTCGGTCGGTGGCCGTTGCCGGAGGTGCTGCGGTCGGTGCCGCGGCTCGCGTACGTGGGCCGTGAGTCGGAGCGTGAGCTGCTGAAGGACGCGCGCGGCGAGGCGCGTTCGGGGTCGCGGCGGGTGATGTTGTTGTCGGGCGAGCCGGGGATCGGGAAGACGCGGTTGGCGTCCTATGCGGCGTTGGGCGCGAATGCGGATGGGTTCGCTGTCTGTTGGGGCGCGTGTTCGCAGGATCTGGCAACGCCGTACGAGCCCTGGATCACGGTCTGTTCGCAGCTGGTCGAGCACGCGCCTGAAGCGGCGCTGGCGGACTATGCGGAGCGCTTCGGCGGTGAGATCGGTCGGCTGACGCGCAACCTGTCGCGGCGAATCGCGGATGCGCCCGCGCCGCAGTCCACGGACCCAGAGACGGAGCGGTTCCTTCTGTTCCAGGCGGTCGCCGGGTTGCTGCGCGCCGTGGCGGGGTCGGTGCCGTTGCTCGTGGTGCTGGACGATTTCCACTGGGCGGACCCGCAGTCGGTCGCGCTCTTGAACCACGTCGCGAGGTCGGTCGAGACCGCGCAGCTCCAGTTGCTGGTGACCTACCGGGATTCGGATCTGGGCAAGGATGACCCGCTGACGACGGTGCT
>DATEPK010000051.1:0-7056 GCA_035273245.1 Thermoleophilaceae bacterium | reverse complement strand
CGAGATCAGGACGGAGGGGTCGCTGCCCACAGCGAGCCTGCTCGGGTGCGGCGTGCCGAAGCCGAGGCCGCCCCAGGCGACGAAGTCCTTCGCGCCCAGGACCACCGGACCGTTCGCTGCCTTCGCGGGAATGCTCTTTGGCCTTGCCTGATGCCCGCCGCCGCAACCGGCGAGGACGAAGCACATCAGCGAGATCACTGCGAGAAAGCGCACCGGGGAAGGTTAGGCAGTCCACGTGCACGTGCCCTCGTAGTTGCGAGACGCGGCGGTTTTCGGCACCATCGTTGCCAGCATCCCCGCGCGCACCCACGCAAACCGTGGTGTGTGTGCATCCCAATTCGACGGCGGGCCCTCTGCGGCGGCTCACAGTCGGCGCTCCGAACCCGTCGGAAAGGAGCCAGGATGAGCAACTTGATCGCCGTCGCGTATCCCGATCAAGAGACCGCCGAGTCCGTGCGCTCGACCCTGCGGCAGCTGACGACCGAGCATGTGATCGAGCTCGAAGACGCTGTCGTGGTCACCCGCGACGACGACGGGCAGGTGCACCTCCATCAGGCCGTGAACACGGCCGCGGTGGGCGCCACGGGAGGCGCGCTCTGGGGAGGCCTCATCGGGCTGCTGTTCCTCGCGCCCCTGCTCGGCATGGCCGTGGGCGCCGCGGCCGGAGGCGCGGCGGGTCACTTCCAGGACGTGGGCATAAACGACGACTTCATGAAGCAGCTCGGCGCGAAGCTCACGCCCGGCGGAGCCGCGCTGATCGTGCTCGTGCGCTCCAGCACCCCTGAGAAGGTGCTGCCCGAGATCCAGAAGTTCGGCGGTGAGGTGATCCAGACGTCGCTCGACGACGAGTCCGAAGCGAAGCTGCGCGAGGTGCTCGAAGGCGCGACAACGTCCGCGTGACCAGCTCCTCCACCACCAACCGGGACACCGCTCCATCGATGGGGAGCTGGTTGTTCGCGCTGGCCCTCGGCCTCGCGAGCATTGGCGTGGGCGTGGCGCTGCTGTTCAGGCCGGCCGACAGCCTGCCGACGCTCGCGGTGATCACGGGCATATTCGTGTTCGTCGACGGTCTCGCCGGCATTGTGCTGATGTTGCTCGCGGACCGCGAGGAGCGCCCGTTCGTGGCGGTGCTGGCGGTGCTCGACATCGCCGTCGGCGTCCTGCTCGTCAGGCATCCGGCGCGCGGCGTGGAGGTGATCGCGCTGCTGCTCGGAATCTGGCTCATCGCGACCGGAGTGATCCGCGCGCTCAGCGCGACGACGCTGGGCGCGCCGAACCTGTGGAGGGTTCTCACGGGCGCCGTCCTGCTGATCGCGGGAATCGTGATCGTGGCCGATCCCGGCATCGGCTACCGCACGCTTGCGTTGATCGCGGGCATAGGCTTCATCGCCTATGGCCTTGCGCTGGTGGGTAGCGAGCTCGACCGGCATTACCTCCACTCGCCCGCGAGCCGCCCGGCCGGCCCTCGAACAGCAGCCTGAGCGTGTTCGACGCTGACCCTCCGTTTCGCCCGGTCCGGCGGCGCGACGGCTATCTCGGGCTCGAGGACATCGGCCTGATCGGCGACGGCACCACCTGCGCGCTGGTCGGGCTCGACGGCAACATCGAGTGGCTGTGCCTCCCGCGCTTCGACTCTGCGCCGCTGTTCTGCGGCCTGCTCGACCACACGAAGGGCGGTCAGTTCATCGTCGCGCCGGACGAGCTGATCGAGGCCCGCCAGCGCTATGAGCCCGACACCGCCGTGCTCGTCACCGAGCTCCGAAGCCCGACCGGCGTCCTGGCGGTCACCGACGCTCTGGTGCTGCGGCCGGGCAGCGTTCTGAGCGATGACGCGCCCGCCGGTCGTCAGGAGCTGATCCGGTCGGCGGTGGTGCTCGACGGCTCCGTGCGCGTCCGCGTGGAGATCGAGCCCTGGGGAGGCGCGGCGGCGCATCCGGCCGCCGGCGGCCTGTCCCTGGACGCATGGCGGCGGCACGACCTCGACCTGCATCTTCGCTCCAACAGGTCGCTTGAGGCGCGCCGCACCGTGCACGAGCTCCACGCCGGAGAGCGCCTCGACGTGGTGCTGTCATGGGGAGGCGCTCACCGCCATCACCGCTTCACCGAGGACGAGCTGCTCGCTTCCACGGCCCAATCCTGGCGGCGCTGGATGGAGGGCTTTCACTACGAGGGCGCAGAAACCGCCCTGGTGCGCCGGGCCGCGCTCACCCTCAAGCTCTGCGACCACTGGAGCAACGGTGCCCTGGTGGCGGCGCCCACGTCCTCGCTGCCGGCGCCCATCGGCGGGGTGCGGAACTGGGACTACCGCTACACCTGGATCCGCGACGCCTCCTTCTCCGTCTTCGCGTTCCGCCGGATCGGCTTCGAGGAGGAGGCCGGCGCCTTCCTCGGCTGGGTGCTGGACACCTTCGAGCACGGCAGCGCGCCGAAGATCATGTACGACCTGGAGGGTGGGCCGGTGCCGGACGAGCGGGTGGACCCCGAGCTCGAGGGCTACCGGCGCTCAGCCCCCGTGCGCTGGGGCAACGGCGCAGCCGACCAGCGCCAGCACGACGTCTACGGCGAGATACTCGACTGCGCGTACCAGTGGGTGCGCGGAGGCCGGCGGATCGACGGGCACCTCTGGGAACGGCTCGCCTCCCTGACCGACCTCGCCGCGGACGCCTGGCGCCTTCCCGATCAGGGCATCTGGGAGGTGCGCAGCGAGGGCCGCGTGTTCACCTACTCGGCGGGGCTGTGCCAGGTGGCGCTCGACCGCGCGGCACGGCTTGCCGAGCAGCTCGGCCTGCCCGGGCCGGTGGCGAAGTGGCGGCACGCCGCCGACGAGCTGCGCGACACCGTGCTCGAACGGTCGTGGGACGAGGACGCTCAGACCCTGAGCGAGCACCTGGACGGTGGCGGCAGCCTCGACGCAAGCCTGCTGGCGCTCCCGCTGCGCCTTGTGGTGCCGGCCGACCACCCCCGCATGGTGGCGACGACGAACGCGGTGGCCGAGCGCCTTTCTGCCGGAAACGGGCTGCTGTACCGCTACCTGCACGAGGAGTCCCCGGACGGCATCGCTGGCGACGAGGGCGCATTCGTGCTGTGCAGCTTCTGGCTCGTGGAGAACCTGGCGAAGCAGGGCCGGGTCGACGAGGCGGCGGAGCTCTATGCGTCGCTATGCGCACGCGCCAGCACGGTCGGGCTGCTGCCCGAGCAGATCGATCCCTCCACGGGCGAGTTCTACGGCAACTTCCCCCAGGCGTTCAGCCACATCGGCGTGATTGCGGCAGGAGTCACGCTCGCGCGGATGAGCGGCTGACGTGATCGAGCGTCTCGTCATATTCGGCGGGAGTGGTGATCTAACCGGGCGCTTCCTCTTCCCGGCCCTGGCAGCCCTGAGGGCGCGCGGACATCTGCCCGAGCGCTTCGAGGTGGTTGGCGCGAGCCGCCAGGACATGGACGACGAGCAGTATCGAAACTGGGCGGCCGGCTGGCTCGAGCGCGAAGCCGCGGGAGTGGACTCCGGCGCGACCACCGCGCTCGTGAGCTCGTCGCGCCACGCGCGGCTCGATCTCTCCGATCCGGCCAGCGTGGCGGCGTGCATAGCCGGCGAGGGCCCCGTTGCGGTCTACCTCGCCCTGCCGCCCGGCGTCTTTCCCATGGCGGCCGAGGCGCTCCACCAAGCCGGGCTTCCGGCCGAGAGCCAAGTGGTGTTCGAGAAGCCCTTCGGCGAGGACCTCGAGAGCGCGCGGGCGCTGAATCGCCTCGTCGCCCGGCTGGTGGACGAGCGCCACGTGTTCCGCGTCGATCACTTCCTCGCGATGACCACCGTGCAGAACGTCCTCGGCACCCGCCTTGCCAACCGCGTGCTCGAGCCGATCTGGAACAGCGCCCACATCGAGGAGGTCGAGATCGTGTGGGACGAGGTGCTCGCGCTCGAGGGGAGAGCCGGCTACTACGACCAGGTGGGGGCGCTCAAGGACATGGTGCAGAACCACCTCTTCCAGCTGCTCTGCCTGGTGGCGATGGAGCCGCCGATCAGCCTCGGGGAGCGCGACCTGCGGGACCGCAAGGTGGACGTCCTGCGCTCGGTGCGCCCGTTCGAGCACGCCGATGTGGCCACCCACACTCGGCGCGCTCGCTACCGGGCCGGACGCATCGGCGACAGGGAGATCCCCGCGTACGTCGACGAGGAGGGCGTCATGCCGGAGCGCGGCACCGAGACCTTCGCCGAGGTGATGCTCGAGCTCGACAGCTGGCGCTGGTCGGGCACGAAGTTCCGGCTGCGCACGGGCAAGGCGATGGGAAAGGACCGCAAGGAGGTGATCGTGCACTTCCGGCCCACACCGCACCATCCCTTCGAGGAGTCGGTTCCCAACCGGCTGCACTTCGGGCTCGAGCCGGAGGCCCTCGCCCTCGAGCTCACGGGCACCGGCCCCAGCGCCGAGATGAGCCTCGCTCCGCTGACCCTCAGCGCCGAGATGGAGCCGCCCGAACTGCCCGCCTACGGGCGCATCCTGCTGGACGTGCTGCAGGGCAACAGCGCGCTGTCGATCCGCGCCGATGAGGCGGAGCACGCCTGGCAGATCCTCACGCCCGTGCTGGAGGGCTGGTCGCGCAACCTCGCCCCGCTCGAGGAGTACGACGCCGGGTCAAGCGGTCCGCCGCGCCGCTAGCTCGCCGGCCGCACGGACGCGACTGGCGGTGAGCCGGTGGTTACCGCATGATGGCCGGGTAGGGCCCACCATTTCCTACGCGGAAGGACCGCCATGCCTCGCAGGCTCTCGCTGCTTGCCGTCGTGTTCGCGCTGTTCGCGCTCGCCTCAACCGCCCGCGCGGCGACGATCTGGACGCAGGTCGCCAGCGGCACGACGGGCACGATCAGCTCCATCGTCTATCAATCGCCGACGCGCTTCTGGTACGCGACCAGCGGCGGCACCATCGCGTATTGGAACGGCAGCGGGTTCACGGCCGGGACGGGCATCACCCCGGGGGAGAACTTCGTGGATCTCGCCTTTCAGCCCACGAGCGTGCCGGGCGGGCCCGGGAGCTCCGGGTTGGTCGGCTATGGGGTCACGGGCAACGGGCACATCTGGCGCTCGAACGACGGCGGGGTGAGCTGGACACAGCTCGCGGCGCCGTTCACCCGCGCCGACTGCAGCAGCTCTCCCGCGATCCCCGAGACGGAGCTCAACGCGGTTCAGTGGGCAAACGGCACCACCGTCTTTCTCGTGGGCGACGACTCGACGATCCTCCGCTCGACCAACGCAACCGCCGGCTCCCCGACCTTCTTGGAGTTCAACAAGGTCATTAGCGGGACCTGCGCCATGCAGGGCGAGTCGTCGACCCAGAACATGACGGACGCGACCTTCCTTCCCGCCAATCCCGCCAACGCCCTGTTCGTCGCTCAGGACTTTGGCCGCATTTATCAGAGCAGCAACGCGCTCAGCGGGTCACCCTCGGGGACAAACGTCACGAGCGACACCGTCGACAACTTCAGCGGCAACCCGCACATCGCCCAGGATCCCACCAACCCGAACCGCATCTGGGTCGTGGACCATGAGCCAGGCGACGCCGGCTGCGGCAAGCTGTGCCTGGTCCTGTCGACAGATGAGGGTCAGACCAGTGCGGCCGCGAAGTTCCCCAACGACCCGAACGTCGTGGGTGGCCTGTACGACATCAGCTCTCAGGGCGGTGTGGAGGTCACGGCCGGCAGCGGCGGCGAGATCTTCACCTCTGTCGACGGCACCAACTTCTACGACCAGCCCGCGGACGGAGCACTGGCCACCGAGAACTGGCGCGCGGAGGCGGCCTTCGACGCCCAGCACGCTGCCGTGGGCGGCGAGAACGGAGCTCTCGTGGTCACCTCGGCGGCCGGCACGGTCCCGAGCCCCGTCGCGCCGCCGGCACCGGGCCCCGGTCCCACAACCGGGCCTGCTGCCAAGCCGTCCACGGGCTCAAGGCCGATCACCATCAGGACCGGCGGAGCCACGATCAAGATCTTCAGGATCGTCACGGTCACCGGCCGCAGCCCGCGGTTCGTCCCGGTCATCGTCTCCGCGAAGAAGCCCCGGAAGTTCAGCGCTCAGGTCCTGCCGCTGAAGGGCAGGAAGAGGGCGCTGGCCAGCGGTCATCTCACCCTCAGGCGAAAGCACGGCGGCCACGGCACCATCCGCATCAAGATCCCGGCGAACGTCAAGCCGGGCAGCTACGACATCGCTGTCCGCGTGACGACCCTGAAGGGCAAGAGGGTCGGGAAGCTCGTGAAGGTCAAATTCAGGCTGAAGTAGGCGCGATTGCGCCCTCCGCCAGCTCCGCGTAGATGCTGCGCGTCTCGCGGGCCACTGCGGCCCAGTCGAACTGGAGGATGTGCTCGCGGGCTTCGGCTACCAAGCGCTCGCGGGCGGCGTCCTCGCTGAGCACGTCCTCGAGGATCGAGCCGAGGGAGGCGGCGTCGCGGGAGCGGAAGCGGCGGCCCACCCGGCCGTCGCCCGGCACCACCTCGCGGAGGCCGCCGGTGTCGGCCACGATGCAGAGGCAGCCGGAGGCCATCGCCTCGAGCGCGACCAGGCCGAAGGGCTCGTAGATCGAGGGCACGATGCAGAGGTCGGCCACGCGGTAGAGCGAGTGCAGCATGTCGTCGCCCACCCAGCCGAGGAAGGTGCCGTGCTTCATGAGGCGGAGACGGCGCGCCTGGCTCTTCAGCTCCGCCTCCGCGGTGCCCGTGCCCGCGACGACGAAGCGCACGTCGCCATGGCGTCGGATCACCTTGGCGAGCGCGTCGAGCGCAAGGTGGAAGCCCTTCTCGTAGACGAGCCGTCCCACGAGCAGCACCAGGCGCTCGCCCGGCTCTGCGTAGCGCGCCCGCAGCGCCGGCAATTCCGCGTCGGGAACGTGCTCGAGGTCGCTCGGGTCGATGCCGTTCGGCACCACCGTGATGCTGCGGGGCGACACCCCGAACGTGCTCGCCACGTGGCCGCGCATGTAGTGCGAGCACGTGATGACCCGGTCGGCCCGGCGCACCATGTGGCGCTCCACCGCGTGGATGTGCGACTGGGGGTGCTTGTCCACCCA
>DATEPK010000050.1:0-5330 GCA_035273245.1 Thermoleophilaceae bacterium | reverse complement strand
AAGGATGCCGGGCGGCTTGCCGTGGTGAACCTCTCGGGCACCGTGTTCCTCGACGCCGTCCGCTCGCCCTTCAGCGAGTCCGACGCCATCCTTGCCGAGCTGCGGGGGAAGGCAGACTGGATCCTCGTTGACTTCCATGCGGAGGCGACTAGCGAGAAGGTGGCCATGGGATGGCACCTCGACGGCCGCGTGACCGCGTGCCTCGGCACGCACACACACGTGCCCACGGCGGACGGCCGCGTGCTCCCCGGCGGCACCGCCTACATCACCGATGTGGGCATGACCGGCCCGCGCGGCGGCGTGATCGGCGTGAAGCGCGAGCAGGTGCTCGAGCGCTTCAAGACGATGATGCCGGTCAAGTTCGAGACCTCAGACGAGGACCCGTGGGTGATGGGCGTGGCGATCGAAGCGGGAGAAGACGGCCGCGCCCGTTCGATCGAGCAGATTCTGCTTCCGGCTGAGTGACCGGCACGTACGGCGCAAAGAGCGCCACGAGTGCGAACGGCGTGAACCACACGATGTAGAGGTAGAACCAGTGGCCCGCGGCGAGCTGGAACGCGAGCAGCACCGCGGCGGCCAGCGCAGCGATGGTCACGCTGTCGCGCCGGCGCGGCACGAACGCCACGAGCACGGCGAGCCCGACGGCGATCACCTTCACCACCGTGTGAAGCCAGTCGAGCGAGTGGGCCTGCCCCCACACGCTGAAGGGCGACGGGCGGTTGATCTGGTAGCCGAGCGTGCGTTCGTACAGCGCGTGCAGGCCGCCGCTCGGGATGAAGAAGAGGAACGCGAGCACGAACACCACGGCCAGCGTCAGCCCCGCCTCGAGGGTGCCCTTCGAGAACAGCTTGCCGGTGCCGCGGGCGAACAGCGGACCGAGCGCGAGCGAGACGAACTTCGCGGCCGCGCCGAGGCCGGTGAGCGCTCCGCGTCCGAGCGGCGAGGTGATGGCGAGCAGCGCGTACACGCCGAACATCGCGACCATCGTGTCGTTCGAGTTGCTCGCCAGCGTGAACAGCGTGTACGGGTAGGCCGCCCACGCGTACGCGAGCACGATCCCGAGGTTCCGTCCCGCTGGACCGGCTCGCAGGCGACGTCCTAGCAGGAAGAGGCCGAGCATCGTGAGCAGGTCGAACGCGATGGCGGCCGCATGCGCGGCCGGGAGGTCGTTCCACGTGCCGGTCCACGGCCACACGAGCTCGAACGGTATGTAGAGGAGGTAGTTCACCGGGCCGTAGGTGTCGCCGTGCACGTTGTCCGACGGGAAGCTGCCCGCGAACAGCTGGCTCGCCTGCCCGTGGACGATCTTGTGGGCGCCGATCACGCCGGAGTAGCCCACGTCCACCACGTTCGAGTCGACCATGTTGAGGGCGACCCGGAACCCGATCAGCCCGAGCAGCACAACGCCGAGCACCCACACCGGCAGCACGGGAACGAGCCGCCCGCGCGGTGGCCTTCCCCGCCGGCGGAAGCCCGCCACCAGCATCCGGACGAAGAGGTAGCCCAGCACTGGATAGACGAGCGGCACCGACACGCCGATGTTCCCGCGCTCGAAGAAGAAGTGGGAGACCGCGAAGGCCACGAGCACGAGCAGGTCGAGATGCAGGAGCCTGAACGGGCGGCGCGGATCGAGGAATGGGACGAGGAAGAGCAGGCCGAGCGGCAGCCAGACGTAGGTGGCGTTGAACTTGCGCCCGAAAGCGCCCGGATAGCCGCGCGCCATTCGCCATGCCACCTGGTAGCCGGTCCAGCTCTCGGTGACCGCACCGAAGCGATCGTCCACGATCGCCTGCGCCATTTCCTTGGTGCCGGCGAACCAGCTCACCTGCCAGCGGCGGCCACTCTCGATGTACGTGGCCGGCGTGAGGTGCGGATGGCGCCGCAGCTCGTTCGCGATCTTCGGCGCGCGCTTCGCGATCGCGATCGCCTGCGCGGGCGTGAGGTGGTAGCCGGACGGCGCCTGCGACTGGTTCACCGGGATGCCGGTGAGCGAGGGGAACGCGGAGGTGCCGGTGGTGGCCGCCGAGGCGGTCGAGCAGACGGCGAGTAGGAAGAGCGCGACTGCGGCCGCGAGCGCTAACGGCCTTGGCCGAAGCTCCACATCTTGTTCCCGAGGAAGTTGAAGGGCGTGGCGATCACGAGCGACACCGCCTGGGAGAGCACCTTGGGCGCGCCGAAGCTCGTCACGAGCAGCTCGAGCACACCGAGCTGGATCGCGAACGCGAAGACGCTGACGGTGAAGAAGCGCGCGGCCTGGAAGCCGGCGTGGCCGTCGCGTGCTCCGAAGGTCCAGTGGCGGTTCAGCCAAAAGTTGTTGGTGACGGCGACGAGGAAGGCGATCGTGGCGGCCACAAGGTGATGCACGCCGAGGCCCACCGCGAGCAACGAGAACACCGCGAGGTTAAGGACCGTGCCGGTCCCACCCACGCACGCGAACTTGAAGAGCTGGATCCAGTTCTCCGTGCTCCGCATGCCATGGCGCACGCGCGTGTGCATGCGCGGAGGGGTTGTGAGGGGTTGTTCGGTCGCGTTCATTGCGAGGAAACCTGGAAGTGGTCGAGCACCATCGGCGTGACGTCTTCAATCGACCACTGCCGCTGAAGATCAAGTGTGGGGCCGGTTCCAGCGTAAATCAAGACGCCCAGCGAATCGCCCCTGTGGAGCGACCCGTGGCTTCCGCCACCCACGTGGTCGGTGCCACCCCAGTCTACGAACTCGTACCCGGGCATGGCGGATATCAATACATCTCCTGAATTAGGACACGTTAAGGAAGACCAGAGCCTCCCGAGCGGGTCCGGGTAGATGCGGCTGGACACCCGCCCGTCCTCGACTCTCAGATCGAGCGCGTTCTCGTTTCCCTCCAGGCTCCAGCGGCGGCCGCGCGCGTCCTCGAGCTCCCCGTCGGGCGCGAAGCGAAGCTCGCCGCGCTCGCTCCACACCACGGCCTCGTCGCCCTCGAGGCGCACCACCAGATCGAGCCCGTCCACGCCCTGCAGGTCGCGCGCGATGCGCGGCCGCGCCTGCTCGCGCCGCTCGGGGTCGAGCACGTACACCATGGCCGAACGCGCGGCGGGCGACACCGCCACCTCCGCCGTCTCAGGCGCCGGATCGGCCGGCGTGAGCACGCGCCAGTTCGGTAGCGCGCGCATCAGGTTCACGCGGTCCTCCACGCTCGTCTGCGAGTGGTCGGACATCACGATCACCGCGTACTCGTCGAGGAACGCGTCCGGCCCGCCCGCGACGTGCATGATCCGCTCGAGGGCGCGATCGGCGGCGGCGATCGACTGCACCTGCGCGTACGGGCCGTACTTGTGCGAGTGGGTGTCGTTGTCCGGCAGCGAGAAGAGCATGAAGTCGAAGAGGTCGTTCTCCACGAGGTAGGCGCCCACGCAGCCCGTGTGCTGGTCGCGCTGGCCGGGGCGGCCGAGCATCGAGGTGCAGCCCGTCTTGCGCGACTGGAAGAGGTCCGCGTAGAAGAGCTCGGTGGGCCCGTAGACGGCGTGCGTGAACTGCGCCGCGCGCGCGATCGCCGGATAGACCCCCTCCTCGGCGAGCCGGTGCCGCTTGCGCCCGCGGTAGATGAGGAAGGTGGTGCACGCGGTTCGGTAGCCCGCGTCCTCGAGCTGCTCGTAGACGGTGGGCGTGGCCCGGCTGAGATGGGCCATGTTCATGTTGTAGACCGTGTCGTAGAGCGAGCGACGTATGCCGAACGCGCGCGTGGCCTGGAACGACGACCCGTATTCGATGTAGCGCCCCTCGCCGCGGTGGTACCAGTTCATCGAGGGGATGTGGTGGCGGTCCGGGCCCACTCCCGTCGCGATGTCCGACGACGCCACGGGCGTGACGGACGGGTACGCGGACACGCACTCGCGCACGTATGTGCCGCGTTCCACCACCGCCCCCAGCGCGGGGGCGCGCCCTTCCGCGATCGCGCGGTCGAGCAGCTCCGGCTTGAGCGCGTCGATCACGGCGAGGACGAGCTTCTTGGGCACTACCGCAGTATGCGAAGGCCTTCGTACTTCTGGCCGCCTGACTTCTGCCCGGCGATGAGAAGGAGCACGAAGCCCGCCAGCGCGACGAAGGCGATCGGCGGGAACAGGATCGCGAGCCCGGCGAGCGCGAGCGAGATGAGGTCGGCGTATGCGGTGAGGAAGGACGCGGCGGAGGCGTCGAGCCGGCGGCGCGTGCGCCTGAGCAGGCCCGCCATCGCGGCGAAGCCGAGCAGCGCGCAGGCCACGCCGCCGATGAGTCCCGGCCAGCTCGTGTAGTGGTTGTCGGCGAGCGAGCCGGCAAAGAGGAGGGCGCCGAAAACGAGCCCGAGGGCGCCCAGGAGGAGCTCGGCCTGGCGCGAGGTCGCGACCGTCGGCCGGTTGCGCTCGACCAGGTAGGAGATCACGGCCAGCGCGAACACCAGCGCCAGCCACCAAGGGCTCTCGAGGAACGCGTAGCTAGTCCCGCTGAAGTCGAGGCCGACGTTGCCGCGCGCCAGGGCGCCGGCCAGAAGCGGCGGCAAAAAGGGACGGATGCCGCTCGAGCCGGCAAGCCCGGCGCCCTGTCCGATATCGAGAACGAGGCTCATGGTCGGTACGCTCCGTGAAGCGGCCATGACGATAGAGGACCATCCACGCCGGGGCGCGGGGAGGGACCAAGGGCCAGGCGGCGAACGTCCGCCCATGGAGCCAAGGCGCTCCACCTCGCGCGACCTCGAACGCTACGCCGGACTGTTCGCCACCCGCACGCGGGTGATGAAGTCCTCTGCGATGCGCGACCTGATGGCGATCACGGCGCGCCCAGAGGTGATCTCGTTCGCCGGCGGCCTGCCCGACACGGGCACCTTCCCTCCGGACACGTTCGCCGCGGTGGCCGGCCGCATCGCGGCGGAGTCCTGCGCCAAGGCGCTGCAGTACGGGCCCACCGAGGGTCTCGTGGAGACGAAGGAGTGCATCGCCGAGGTGATGGCCGCGGACGGCACGCCCGTGGACATCGACGACATGGTCGTGACCACCGGCGGCCAGCAGGGGATCGATCTGGTCACGAAGACGCTGATCGACCCTGGCGACGTGGTGGTGGCCGAGGCGCCCACGTATCCCGGCGCCGTGCCCACGTTCTCGTCCTACCAGGCGGACGTGCTGCAGATTGAGATGGACTCGGACGGCATGCGCATCGACCTGCTCGAGGAGGCACTCGCTCGGCTCGACCGCGAGGGCCGCAAGCCCAAGTTCATCTACACGATTCCGAACTTCCAGAACCCCGCCGGCGTGACGATGTCGCTCGAGCGGCGGGTGCGGCTCGTGGAGATCGCACACGAGCGCGAGCTGCTCGTGCTCGAG
>DATEPK010000049.1:0-3409 GCA_035273245.1 Thermoleophilaceae bacterium | reverse complement strand
CATGGCGGCGGCCGACCTTCTCAAGCGCAACCCGAACCCCACCGAGGAAGAGGTGCGGCACGGGCTCGAGGGCAACCTCTGCCGCTGCACCGGCTACCACAACATCGTCAAGGCGGTGATGGCCGCGGCGGAGTCGATGCGTTCTGGGGAGGGGGTTCCGGCATGAGCGCGGTAACCGAGGGCACCGTTACCCAGGGCGGCCCGATCGGCCGCCGGATGAAGCGCAAGGAGGACCCGCGCCTCATCACCGGGCGCGGCAACTACGTCGACGACATCTCGCTGCCCGGCATGCTCCACATGGCCCTCGTGCGCTCTGACGTTGCGCACGCGCGGATCACGTCGATCGACGCGAGCGCCGCCGAGGGCATGGAGGGCGTGCACGCCGTGCTCACGGGTGAGGACATCGACGTCGGCGCCCCGCTGCCGATGGTGTGGGTGCCGCCGGGAGTGGAGGTGAAGACGCCCGAGCACTGGCCGCTCGCCCGCGGCGAGGTGAACCACGTGGGCGACCCGGTGGCAGTGGTCGTCGGCTCGGACAAGTACGGCGTGATCGACGCCGCCGCGCAGATCGTCGTGCAGTACGAGGAGCTGCCCGCGGTGATCGACCCGGAGAAGGCGCTCGAGGACGGCTCGCCGCTCGTGCACGAGGACCTGGGCACCAACAAGACGCACGAGTGGGCGCTCGGCGGCGGCGACATGGACGCCGCGATGTCCGAGGCCGACGTGGTTGTGGAGCGGCGGATCGTGAACCACCGCACGGCAGGCGCGGCGATCGAGCCGCGCGGCTGCATCGCCGAGTGGCGCGGCGAGTCTGTAACGCTCTGGACCGCCACGCAGATCCCACACCTGGTGCGCCTCTTCCTCGCCGGCGAGCTCGGCGTGTCCGAGGAGAAGATCCGCGTGGTCGCACCGGAGGTGGGCGGCGGCTTCGGCAGCAAGCTCAACCACTACGCCGAGGAAGTGCTCGCGTGCTACCTCTCGCGGAAGCTCGGCCGGCCGGTGAAGTGGCTCGAGACACGCTCCGAGAACCTCGCGGCCACCACTCACGGCCGCGATCTCATTCTCTACTGCAAGATGGGCCTGAAGCAGGACGGCACCATCACCGGCCTCCACGCGAAGATCGTGGCGGACCTCGGCGCCTACTACCAGCTGCTCACCCCGTTCATCCCGTGCTTCGCGGCATTCGTGATGAGCGGCTGTTACAAGATCCCCGCGGTCCAGACGGACATCGTCGGTGTGTTCACGAACAAGTTCGCCACCGACGCCGTGCGCGGCGCCGGCCGGCCCGAGGCCACGCACGCGATCGAGGTGATGATCGAGCAGGCGGCCGCCGAGCTGGGCATGGACCCGCTCGAGCTGCGGCGGAAGAACTTCATCCCGAAGGAGGACTTCCCCGCCGAGGTGGCCGTGGGCGTGGTGTACGACTCAGGCGACTACCACGGCACGCTCGACAAGCTGCTCGAGCACGTGAACCTGGATGACTTCCGCCGCGAGCAGGCGGAGCTGCGCGAGCACGGCGTTTACCGCGGCATCGGGTTCTCGACCTACGTGGAGATCTGCGGCCTCGCGCCGTCGCGCGTGGTCGGGCCGAGCGGCGTGGGCATCCAGGGCGGCTTCTGGGAGTCGGCCGTGGTGCGCGTGCACCCGTCCGGCTCCGCCACCGTCTACACCGGCAGCTCGCCGCACGGCCAGGGTCACGAGACGGGCTTCGCCCAGATCGTGGCCGAGCGCCTCGGCATCGAGCCGGAGAACGTGGAGGTGATGCACGGCGACACCGACACGGGCCCGTTCGGCATGGGCACCTACGGCTCGCGCACGCTGTCGGTGGGCGGCGAGGCAGCCGGCCGTGCCGCGATGAAGGTGCAGGAGAAGGCCAAGAAGCTCGCGGCGCACCTGCTCGAGGCCGCGCCTGAGGACATCGAGCTCTCAGGCGGTCGCTACCAGGTGCGCGGCTCGCCGGACAAGGGCATGCCGCTCGCGGACATCTCGCTCGCGGCGTACGTGCCGGAGAACATCCCAGAGGGGATGGAGCCGGGCCTCGAGGAGACGTCGTTCTACGACCCGGAGAACTTCGTCTGGCCCTTCGGCGCCCACGCCGCGATCGTGGACGTGGACATCGACACGGGCAAGGTCGAGGTGGCTCGCTACGTGGCCGTGGACGACTGCGGGCGGGCGATCAACCCGCTCCTGATCGAGGGGCAGGTGCACGGCGGGATCGCGCACGCGATCGGCCAGGCGCTGTTCGAGCAGGTGGTCTACAACGACGAGGGCCAGCTCATCACGGGCACCTTCGTGGACTACGCGCTGCCCACCGCGGCCGAGCTGCCGAGCTTCGAGACCGACCGGACGGAGACGCCGTCACCGGTGAACGATCTCGGCGTGAAGGGCGTGGGCGAGGCCGGCACGATCGCGGCCACGCCGACGATGGTCAACGCCGTGATCGACGCGCTGCGCCCGCTCGGCGTCAGCTACATGGACATGCCGCTCACGCCGATGCGCGTGTGGCAGGCGATTCAGGAGGCGCGCGGTTCCGGATCCGGTCCGCGCTCGACGGAGCAGGGAAGGCAAACGGACGAGCACGGCTCAGGGAGCGCCGGCTCAGGACCAGCCGCACCGGCTGAAGGAGGTGAGTCGTGATTCCCGCGAACTTCGACTATGCGGCCCCGGAGTCGCTCGATGAGGCGATCAGCGCCCTCAGCCAGGGGGGCGACGACGCCAAGCTGATCGCAGGCGGTCATTCGCTTCTGCCGCTGATGAAGCTGCGGCTGGCGGCGCCGTCGCTGCTCGTGAGCCTCGGCAAAGTGCCGGGATTGAGTGGCATCGAGCGGTCGAACGGCGGCTTCTCGATCGGCGCGATGACGCGGCATGCGGAGATCGCCGATGCCGAGGAGCTCGGCGTGGCGGCGCATGCGGCCTCGCTGATCGCCGACCAGCAGGTGCGCAACCGCGGCACGATTGGCGGCTCGATCGCGCACGGCGATTCCGCCGGCGACCTGCCAACCGTGTTCCTCGCTGCCGAGGGCAACGTGACGGCGAAGGGGCCGAACGGCGAGCGCCAGATTCAGGCCACCGAGATGTTCAAGAGCTTCCTCACGACGGCCGTGGGGCCGGACGAGGTGGTCACCTCGGTGTACATGCCCGCGATGGAGGGCTACGGCTGGGGCTACGAGAAGTTCGTGCGCCGCTCAGAGGACTGGGCGATGGTGGGCGTGTGCGCGCTCGTGAAGTCGAACGGCGGCACCTGCGAGGACGTGCGCGTGGCCTTGACGCACATGGGCGCGACGCCCTTGCGCGCCAGCGCCACCGAGGAGGCGCTGCGCGGCCAGTCGCTCTCGCCGGAGTCGATCGCGCAAGCCGCCGAGCAGGCGGCTGAGGGCACCAACCCGCCGGGCGACGTGAACGCAACGCC
>DATEPK010000048.1:0-3042 GCA_035273245.1 Thermoleophilaceae bacterium | reverse complement strand
GTTGTATTTGAACGAGAAGCGACCTGAGGCCGTGGGCCTCTACGACCCAGCTTTTGAACACGACGCCTGTGGAGTAGGCGCGGTGGCCGATTTGTCCGGTGCGGCTAATCACGACACGGTCAAGCGTGCGCTCCAGGTACTCGACGCGCTCGAGCACCGCGGCGCAAGCGGCGCCGAGATCGACACCGGCGACGGCGCCGGAATCCTCCTCCAGGTGCCGCACGCGCTCCTGCGCGAGGTCGTCGATTTCGAGCTCCCGGCACCCGGCACCTACGCGGTTGGCATGTGCTTCCTGCCGAAGGACCCGATCCGGCGGCGCGAGCTCGAGACGCTGATCGAGCGCACCGTGCACGCCGAGGGCCTCGAGCTGCTCGGCTGGCGCGACGTGCCGGTGGATTCGAGCGTGCCGGGCCCGAGCGCCGCGGCCGTGGAACCACTGATCCGTCAGGTGTTCGTCGGCGCCGGGGAGGGCGCGGCGGACCAGAACGCCTTCGAGCGCAAGGTCTACGTCACGCGGCGGATCGTGGAGAAGGCGGCCGGCGCCGACATCGCGATCCCGTCGTTCTCCTCGCGCACGCTCGTCTACAAGGGCATGCTCACCTCGCCCCAGCTGCCGCGCTACTTCCCGGACCTGCGCGACGAGCGCATCGCCAGCGCCTTGGCACTCGTGCACTCGCGCTTCTCCACGAACACCTTCCCGAGCTGGGAGCTCGCGCACCCGTACCGCTACATCGCGCACAACGGCGAGATCAACACGCTGCGCGGCAACGTGAACTGGATGGCCGCGCGCGAGTCGCAGCTCGAGAGCGAGCTGTTCGGGGAGGACCTGCGCAAGGTAACGCCGGTGGTCGTGCCCTTCGGCAGCGACTCCGCGACCTTCGACAACGTGCTCGAACTGCTCGTCCTCAGCGGGCGTTCCCTGCCCCACGCGCTGATGATGATGATCCCGGAGGCCTGGGAGGGGCGCGAGGACATGCCCGAGGACGTGCGCGACTTCTACGCGTACCACTCCTGCCTCATGGAGCCGTGGGATGGTCCCGCGGCGGTGGCGTTCACGGACGGCCGCCTCATCGGCGCCACGCTCGACCGCAATGGCCTGCGGCCGGGCCGCTGGCAGGTAACACGCGACGGCTTCGTGGTTCTCGCGAGCGAGACCGGCGTCCTGCCGGCCGATCCCCAGGACGTGGTGGCGAAGGGCCGCCTCCAGCCCGGCAAGATCTTCCTCGTCGACGTGGAGCAGGGCCGCATCGTCGACGACGGCGAGGTGAAGCACGTGGTGTCCACGCGCAAGCCGTACGGGCGCTGGTATGCCGAGCGCACGGTTCACCTCGACGACATGCCGGACGTCGCGCCGGCCGAGCTGCCGGCCGACCCGCTGCGCACGCGCCAGCAGCTCTTCGGCTACACGCAGGAGGACCTCAAGATCACGCTCGCGCAGATGGGTGGCGCGAAGGGTGAGGAGCCCACCGGCTCGATGGGCAACGACTTCGCGCTCGCCGTGCTGAGCGACCGCCAGCCGCTCCTCTACTCGTACTTCAAACAGCTGTTCGCGCAGGTCACGAACCCGCCGATCGATCCGATTCGGGAGAAGATCGTGATGAGCGTGTCCACGTCGGTCGGGCCGGAGGGCAACCTGCTCGACGAGACGCCCGAGCACGCGCACCAGCTGATCATCGGGCAGCCGCTGCTCACCACCGGCGAGCTCGAGAAGCTGCGGCAGGTCGACCACCACGTGTTCTGCGCGGACACGCTCGACGCCACCTTCCCGGTGACCGAGGGGCCGGCCGGCCTGGGCCGCGCGATCGAGCGCCTCTGCCGCGAGGCGTCCGCCGCGATCGACTCGGGCGACAACATCCTCATCCTGTCCGACCGCGCCGCGGGCGCGGAAAGAGCGCCCATCCCCGCGCTGCTCGCCGTCGCAGGCGTGCACCACCACCTGGTGCGCGAGGGCACGCGCCTGCGTGCAGGGCTCGTGGTGGAGTCGGGCGAGCCGCGCGAGGTGCACCACATCGCCTGCCTGCTCGGCTACGGCGCGAGCGCCGTGTGTCCTTACCTCGCGTTCGAGACGCTGTTCGAGATGCACGACCTCGGTCTCCTGCCGGGCGTCGACGGCGCCGACCTCGCCGAGGCGAACATGATCAAGGCGGTCGGCAAGGGGCTGCTGAAGACGATCTCGAAGATGGGCATCTCCACCGTGCGCAGCTACTCCGGCGCGCAGATCTTCGAGGCCGTGGGCCTCGAGCAAAAGCTCGTGGAGCGCTACTTCACCGGCACCACCTCGCGCATCGGCGGAATCGGGCTCGAGGTGCTCGCAAAGGAGGCGCTGATCCGCCACGCGCGCGCGTATCCGAGCGCGGCACGCCCCGAATCCGAGGAGCGGCTGCCGAACGGCGGCGTGCACGCCTGGCGCAAGGGCGGCGAGCATCACCAGTGGAACCCGGAGACGATCGCGGAGGTGCAGCACGCGGTCCGGCACGGCGGGCAGGAGGCGTACGAGCGCTTCACCGAGCGCGTCAACGAGGAGTCCACGCGCAAGGCGGCGCTGCGCGGCCTGCTCAAGATCCGCACCGGCGAGCAGACGCCGATTCCGCTCGACGAGGTGGAGCCCGCAAGCGAGATCGTCAAGCGCTTTGCCACCGGCGCGATGTCGCTCGGCTCGATTTCAACCGAGGCGCACGAGACGCTCGCAATCGCGATGAACCGGCTCGGCGGCAAGTCGAACACCGGGGAGGGCGGCGAGGATCCGCGCCGCTTCACGCCGGATCCCAACGGCGACAACCGCCGCTCGGCGATCAAGCAGGTGGCGTCCGGACGCTTCGGCGTGACCGCGCATTACCTGGTGAACGCCGACGAGCTGCAGATCAAGATGGCGCAGGGCGCGAAGCCCGGCGAGGGCGGTCAGCTGCCGGGCCACAAGGTGGACGAGTACATCGGAAAGATCCGCCACTCCACGCCGGGCGTGGGCCTCATCTCCCCGCCGCCGCATCACGACATCTACTCGATCGAGGACCTCAAGCAGCTGATCTTCGACCTGCGCTGCGC
>DATEPK010000047.1:0-10727 GCA_035273245.1 Thermoleophilaceae bacterium | reverse complement strand
CGAAGGCGGCTGGTCTCGAGATCGGCGACGCGGGCGGCGTGAAGTGTTCATCGAACCTTGAGAGCTCGGTGCCGGGCATCTTCGCCGCCGGCGACATGTGCGAGTACGACAGCATCATCCATGGCTCGCACATGCGCATCGAGCACTGGGACGTGGCCTTCAATCACGGCCAGACCGCAGCCGTGAACATGCTCGGCCGCTCGCAGGCGCACGACGTCGTGCCCTACTTCTTCTCGGACCTCGCCGACTGGGTGAGCTACGAGTACGTCGGTCCCGGCTCGGGCGAGACGGTGGTGCGCGGGTCGATGGACGACGGCGAGTTCACGGTCTTCTACCTGGGCGAGGACGGAACGGTGAAGGCGGCGCTTGCCGTCGGCCGCTCCGACGATCTGGAGCACGCCCGCCGCTTCATCAAGGAGAAGAGCGTCCCGGACCGCCAGCAGCTCGCTGACGAGGGGACGGACCTGTCGGACGTTTAAGCGCCGCGCTTTCGCGCGACGCTTTTAACTGGGGAACCAGGACTCGAACCTGGACTAACTGATCCAGAGTCAGCCGTGCTGCCGATTACACCATTCCCCACCGAGAAAATGGGAAAAACATTCTCTTCCCAGACGGGCTCGCGGATTGTAGCCACGCCTAGCAGCCGTCACCGGCGAGCCCAGACACCATAGTCGACCGTTCCGTCCGAACTTGATGCGAACATGCGTTCGTGTCAGGGAAGACCAATGGCAAGACCCGGGAGGCAGTTCGCCTTTTACTAGCGGCAGGTCTGTCGCGATCTGCCGTTGCGCGCGAGCTGGGCATTTCGAAGCCCACAGTGACGTACCACGCTCGTGCGCTCGGACTAGGCTCCGATTCTCGGTATGACCGCCGGTATGACTGGGACGAAATCCAGCGGTACTACGACGAGGGGCATTCGATCACGGAGTGCCAGTTGCGCTTCGGCTTTGCCCGCAAGACCTTTGCCGACGCCGTTAAACGGGGCGCTGTTGTTTCCCGTCGCCATGGCGCTCCGATCGAGTCTTGGCTTATGTCGGACCGTCCGCAGAGCCGCGGGAACCTCAAGCGCCGGCTGATCCGTGAAGGTCTAAAGGCGTCGCACTGCGAGCTTTGCGGAATTTCCGGCTGGCTCGGCAAGCCGCTCTCACTCGCCCTCCACCACGTCAACGGAGACGGCAGCGACAACCGGCTCGAGAACCTGCAGCTGCTGTGTCCCAACTGCCACAGCCAGACCGAGAACTTCGCCGGCCGCAACGTCGTCCGGCTCGGGCGGGACCCGGATGCGAGCGGCTAAGCGGCTGCCTGCTCAGCCCAGTCGCGATACAGCCGCGCGTAGGCGCCGTCGTGCTCGAGCAGCTCGTCGTGCGTCCCCTGCTCGACGATCCTGCCGTGCTCGAGGACGACAATCCGTCCCGCCCCGCGAATCGTCGACAGGCGGTGCGCGATCACTATCGCCGTGCGTCCCGCCAGCAGGCGGCGCAGTCCGTGCTCGATCTTCGCCTCGGTCTGCACGTCCACGTTCGAGGTCGCCTCGTCGAGGATCAGAATCCGCGGATCGGCCACAGCGGCACGCGCGAACGCCACGAGCTGCCGCTGGCCGGCCGACAGGTGCCCGCCGCGCTCGCCCACCTCCGTGTCATAGCCCTCCGGCAGCCGCTCGATGAACTCGTGGGCGCCCACGGCGCGTGCCGCGTCGCGCACGTCCTCGTCGGTGGCGCCCGTGCGCCCGAAGGCGATGTTGTCGCCGATGGTGCCCGAGAACAGGAAGCCCTCCTGCGGGACCACGCCGAGCTGTGAGCGGAGCGAGCGCTCCGTCACCTCGCGCAGGTCGTGCCCGTCCACGAGGATCGCTCCCTCGCTCGGGTCGTAGAAGCGCGAGACGAGCTTCGCGAACGTCGACTTGCCGGCGCCCGTCTCGCCCACGAGGGCGACGGTCTGACCCGGAGGCACAACGAGGTCTATATCGCGGAGCGCGTACTCGCCGTCCCCGTAGCGGAAGGACACGTGGTCGAAGCGGATCTCGCCGCGCACGTGCGGCAGGTCAACCGCATCCGCCCGCTCGATCAGGTCGGGCTCCTCGTCGAGCAGCTCGAACACCTTGTCGAGCGCGGCCATGCCGGCCTGGTAGGTCGTGTAGAGCTGGGAGAGCTGCTGGATCGGGTCGAAGAACGTGTTCAGGTAGAAGACGAACGACGCGAGCACGCCGATCGTCACGTCGCCGCCGGTTACCACCTGGTGGCCGCCGTAGAGCAGGATCGCGGCGGTCGCGACGGCGGAGAGGAACTCGACCGACGGGAAGTAGGCCGCGTTCAGGTAGACGGTCGTCATGTTCGCCGCCCGGTTCTCCTCGTTCAGCTCCCGGAACTGCCCCTGGTGACGCCGCTCCTGGCTGAACGCGCGCACCACGCGGATGCCGGACAGCGTCTCCTGGAGGTACGCCGTCACGTACGCGATCTTCTCCCGCGTGAGCCGGTACGCCTCGGCGGACACGATCCGGAACACGAGGCTCCCGATCAGGAGCACCGGGAAGGTGAGGAACGTGATCAGCGCGAGCTTGACGTCGAGCACGAGCAGGATCGCCGCGGTGCCGATCAGCGTCAGGCTGGCGGAGAAGAGCGTCGTCACGCCATCGGTCACGAGCTGGTCGAGCGCCTCGACGTCGTTTGTGAGCCGCGAGATCACCACGCCGGCCTTGTTGCGCGAGTAGAAGCCGATCGACAGCTTCTGCAGGTGCGTGAAGATCTGGAGGCGCAGGTCCTGCAGCGCGCGCTGCCCCACCCACTCGACCAGGTAGGTCTGCGCGTAGGTGGCGCCCCAGTTCACGATCGCGCTCGCGAGGAAGATGAGCACGATCACGTCGAGCGCGCCGATGTCGTGAGTCTTGATCCCTGCGTCGATCGCCTTGCCCGCGAGATACGGCGGCAGGAGCCCGGCAAGGGTGCCCGCGAGCAGGAAGGCGAACATGATGGCCACGCGCAGCCGGTATGGCCGCAGCAGCTCGAGGAGGCCGCGCAGCTTGCGTGCACGCTGGTCCTCCTGCCGGCGGATCAGGTGCCAGAGAGTGGTCAGCCGCGCTTTCACAGCCCCACCTCCTCGGCCTGCTCGAGCGGTTTGCGGTTGAGAAACACCTGGTCCGGCAGTCCCTTCTCCGCGATCTGGCGGTACAGGTCGGACGTCTCGAGCAGCTCGTCGTGCGTGCCCTGCGCCGCAATCCGCCCGTCCTCGAGCACCACGATCTCGTCCGCCAGCGCGATCGTGGAGAGCCGGTGGGCGATGATGAACGTGGTCCGGCCGCGCGTGAGCTCGTTCAGCGCGCGAGTGATGCGGCTCTCGGTGGTGGCGTCCACGCTCGACGTCGCGTCGTCGAGAATCAGTATGCGCGGGTCCTTCAGCAGCGCCCGCGCGATCGCGATCCGCTGCCGCTGCCCGCCCGAGAGGGTGTAGCCGCGCTCGCCGATGCGCGTGTCCCAGGCGTCCGGCAGGTCGAGGATGAACTCCTCGGCGCCGGCGCGGCGCGCGGCGTCGCGCACCTCCTCGTCGGACGCGTCCGGACGCGCGTAGGCGATGTTGTCGTGCACACTCGCGGAGAAGAGGAACGGGTCGTCCGAGACGAACGCCACCTCGCGCCGCAGCGAGCCGACCTCGACGTCGCGGACATCCGCGCCGTCGACGACCACCGCGCCCTGGTTCACGTCGTAGAGCCGCGGGATGAGCATCACCAGGGTGGACTTACCGGAGCCGGTGGGGCCCACGAGGGCGATCGTGCGTCCGGCCTCCACCGTCAGGTCGATGTCGCTCAGCACCCGCCGGCCGCCGTCGTAGCCGAAGCTCACGTCGCGGAGCTCCACGCGCCCCGAGCCACTCGGCAGCGGAGGAGCGTCCGCCGGAGCCACCACGCGCGGCTCGCGGTCGAGGATCTCGAACACGCGCGCCCCAGAGGCCACGGCCCGCTGGGCCATTCCGAGCGCGATCCCGAGCATCCGCATCGGGCCCGTCAGCAGCATCACGTAGCCGTAGAACGCGACGAACTCACCAACGGTGATCGTCCCGTGGATCGCCTCGCGACCGCCAACGAACAGCAGCGCGGCGAGGCCGAGGTTCGGCAGGAACGCGATCAGCGGCGAATAGAACGCGCTCAGCCGCGTGGAGATCATCGACTGGTCGAACACCCGCTTCACCGCGACGCGGAAGCGCGCAAGCTGGCGCTCCTCCTGCGCGAACGCCTTCACCACCCGCACGCCGGACACGTTCTCCTCGGCTTCGGCGGTGAGCTCCGCGATCCGCTGCTGCACCTCCTGAGACGCCGGCCTGTTCTTGCGCCCGTACACGAACGCCACCCACACGACGAACGGCGTGGGCAGCAGCGTTACGGCCGCGAGGCCGGGATTCACGCCGACCATCACGCCGGCCGCGATCAGGATCGTGAGCGCCGACTGCGCCATGAAGATCAGGCCGTAGCCAAGGAAGAAGCGCACCGACTGCAGATCGACGGTGGATCGCGACATGAGCTGCCCCGTCTGCTGCTCGTCGAAGAACGCGAGCTCGAGCTCCTGAAGGTGCCCGTACACGCGGTTGCGCAGGTCGAACTCGACACCCAGCGACACCCTCCCGGCCACGAGGCGCCGGGCCGCGCTCAGCGCGAACCGGAGCCCGGCCGCGGCGAGGATCGCGCCGGCGAGCGGCCACAGGTTCACCCGGCCGCCCCGGATTTCGTCGACCGTGCGCCCTACGAGATAGGGGATGAGCACGCCCATGCCCATCGCGAGACCGGCCAGAACAAAGGACCAGGAAACGCCGACCCGGTAGGGCCGGAGGAAGCCAAGCAGTCGCCTGAAAGTCGCCACGCGGTAATACTTTACTTTATGAAGTCTTGAAGATCAGCCGGTCCCTGCGGCAACCGAAGCGGCGCCGGCGGAGCCGCGGCGAGGAGCGCGACGGATGAAGCGCTGGACGGCGCGGCCACCACTCAGTGTGGCACCCGCGCCCGCGCTGCTCTAGGAGCCGCCGCTCTGCTGCCTGCGTGTGCGCTGCTGCCTCGAATAGGCGGCGAGAGCGACGCGGACCGCGATGACGGCGATGACGATGATCAATCCGTGGGGCATTGGCTGGGACTCCTTTCTGCGGTTATTCCTGAACGGATCGGGGTGTCCACTGAAAGCGGGAAAGTGCGACCGCGAGCGCGCCGGCACCCCACGCGAGAAGGACCGCGAGGTCGCCCCACGCAAAGGCGCCGGCGTGTGCCGCAGGCTCGAACGAGCGATGCAGCGCATGTGACAGATGGGCGACGGGCAGGACGCTCGCCGCTTGGCTGACCCACCCGGGCAGGCTCGCGCTGGGGATGAAGACGCCGGAGCTGAAGTACAGCGGCAGGGCGATCGCCTGGACCATCGGCTGCGCTGCGTCGGCCGTACGGATGCAGCTTGCGAGCGCGTACGCGATCGAGCAGAACGCGAAGGAGGCGACGAGGAGGGTGAGCGCGATGCTCGGCAGCGCCGACGGCGAGGGCTGAACGCCGAATGCGGCGGCGCCGACCAGGCAGACGGCTGCCACCGTCGCGAACGCGGTGGCTGTGGCCGCCAGGCTGCGCCCCGCGATCAGGACGTGCGCCGGCACGGGCGTGGTGCGCCTGCGCTTGAGCACCCCTGCCTCCCGCTGCGCCGTCAGCGACACAACCAGGTTCATGAAGCACGCGGCAAGCACGGCGAGGGTCGCGATCCCGGCTACGTAATAGCTCGACGCCTTCACGTGCCCCGGCCCCACGACGTGATCCCCGAATGCGCTGACGAGCGCGACGAGTAGCACGACCGGCATCAGCATCGTGGAGTAGCGCGCCTGGCGGTTGCGTAGCAAGCCGGTCAGGTCGTAGCGCGCCTGGTGAAGTACAAGGCGACCGAGCATCAGCGCCCCTCCACACCGGTCGTGAGCGCGAGGTAGACATCTTCGAGCGGCGGGCGGCGCACGTCGAGATCGGGGAGGTCGATTCCCCGCGGCAGTGCCCAGCGGGCGAGCGCGTGCACGTCGGCGAGCGGCGAACGGCTGCGAACGCTCACCGCTCCGTCCGGTCCGACCGCGGCGGAGCGGAAGGGCGCCGGCAGCTCGTGCCCATCGGCGTGTGCCGGCAGCGTGAAGCGGATCGTCGCCGCTTCCAGATCGCCGCCGCCGAGCGTTCCGGGGGCGCCCTCCGCCACGATCCGCCCATCCGCGATCACGGCGACGCGGTCAGCGAGCCGTTGCGCCTCGTCCATGAAGTGTGTTGTGAGGAAGATCGTCTTCCCGAGTGCCCGCAGCCCGTCAAGCATGTTCCAAGCCGCGCGGCGCGCAGAGGGATCGAAGCCGGTCGTGGGCTCGTCGAGGAAGAGCAGCTGTGGGTCGCCGATCAGCGCGAGCGCGAGGTCGAGCCGCCGCTGCTGCCCACCGGAAAGCTCCTCGGCACGCGCACGCGCGCGGTCCTCGAGGCCGACCTGTGCGAGCGTCTCCTGGACGTCGCGTGGCCGGCTGTAGTAGCCGGCGTACAGCTCGAGCGACTCCGCCACGGTGAGCCCTGGCTCGGGCCGCGACTCCTGAAGCATGATTCCGACGCGCTCGCGCCACTGCCGGTCGCCCGTGCTCGGGTCGGCGCCGAGCACGCTCACCCTGCCGGAACTTGCTGTACGAAAGCCCTCGAGGATCTCGAGCGTGGTGGTCTTGCCCGCACCGTTGGGGCCGAGGAAGGCGAAGATCTCGCCGCGGCGTATCTCCAGGTCGATGCCACGCAACGCCTCGACGTCGCCGTAGCGTTTCGTCAGCCCTTGCACCATGATCACGTGTTCGACCTCTTGCTCAATACCTTTAAACATACCTATAATCTAATAGGTATTGTCAACAGGGCATGACTTCGCCTGAGAAAGAGCAACGGGAGGCGATCGGGAACGAGATTGCCGCCCTCATGGGCCCACTCGTTCGCGGCCTTCGAATGACGCTCCGAACCTGCGCGGAGGAGCTCGAGCTGGCTCCGAGTGAGGCGAATGTCCTGTGGGTGCTCGCCGGGGTGGGCGAGCTGACCACGAAGGACCTGGCGCGACGGCTCGACATCGACCCGGCCAACGCCTCGACGATGCTCACCAGGCTCGAACGCCGCGAGCTCGTGAAGCGCGAGCCCGCACCGCAGGACCGCCGCAAGCGGGTGATCAGCCTGACCGAGAAGGGACGCGCCACCCGTCTGCGCCTTGCGCAATGCGTGGGCGAGCGTCAGCCGAGCTTTCGCGCGCTCAGCACCGACGAACTCGCTGTATTCCGCGACATGCTGCGGCGGGTCTCAGCGGAAGGCGGAGTGCCGCCGCGCCCGCCGGCGACCTAGAAGGCCCACGCGAATAGCTCCGGGTGGACTCGAACCACCGACCTCACCATTATGAGTGGTGCGCTCTAACCGGCTGAGCTACGGAGCCCTGCGTGTAGAAGAGTACCGGCGGTGAACGACCGCCCTCTGCTCCTCTCGGTGCCCAACGTTAGCGAGGGAGGTGACGCCGCCACCATCGACGCGATAGGCCGCGCGTTCGCTCCGGCCGGCCTGCTCGACCTCCACACGGACCCCGACCACGGGCGCAGCGTGTACAGCCTCGCGGCGCCGCAGGGACGGCTGGCCGAGGCGCTGGTCTCGGGCGCGCGCGCAGCCGTGGCGCGGATCGACCTGCGACGCCACCGGGGCGCCCATCCGCACGTCGGCGCCATCGACGTCGTCCCCGTTGTTTACGTCGACGAGTCGGTCCGGGGCGCCGCCTGCGCCGAGGCCCTCACCACGGCCGCGCTGATAGGTGACGAGCTGGAGCTGCCCGTATTCCTCTACGGCGATCTCGCCACCACCGAAGGCTGCCGGGAACGAGCGGCCATCCGCGCCGGCGGGCCCGCCCGGCTGGCCGAGCGGATGCGCGCAGGCGAGCTCCGTCCCGACTACGGCCCACCGCTGCCGCACGCGAGCGCGGGCGCAACACTCGTCACCGCGCGGCCGCCGCTGATCGCGTTCAACGTGGACCTCGCGACCGACGACGTCGAGCTCGCGCGCGCGATCGCCGCACGCCTACGCGAGGCGAATGGCGGCCTGCCAGGCGTTCGTGCCATCGGCCTGAAGCTGCCGTCCCGCGGCAGAGCGCAGGTGTCCTTCAACGTGCACGACCACACGCAGGCGCCGCTCAGCACGCTCGTGGAGGAGGTGGGGCGCGACGCGCCCATCGCCGAGGCGGAACTCGTGGGCCTCGCCCCGGCGGCCGCGTTCGAGGGTTTCCCGGACGAGGTGCCGATCAGGAACTTCGATCCCGAGCGGCAGCTCATCGAGAACGCACTACGATCCCTCGACTGATGGCGCAGACGAGGAAGAAGCGCAGCCGCAAGCACCGCGGCACCGCCGCCGGCACGATCGAGAAGGCGGCGCACAACCGCAGCACGCGACAGCCGACCACGAAGAAGCCGTCGGGCGCGGCCGCGCGCGAGGCACGCATGATGCGGCCGCCGACGTGGCGCAGCGCGGCGAACAAGGCGGGCATCGCGGCGATCGTCTTCGGCGTCCTCCTGCTCGTGCTCTTCAAGCGCCCGCCTGTCGAGGCGGTGCTCTGGACGGTCCTCGTGTTCTTCTTCTACATGCCGCTCGGCTACTGGACGGACCGCGCCGTGTACAACCGGCGCCTGCGCTCGAAGGCGAACAAGCCCGGGCGATAGATTGAGGAACCCGATGGACGTGCGCATGTTCACCGTGGGGCCGATCCAGGAGAACTGCTACCTGTTCCGGCGCGAGGGTTCCGAGCGGGCGCTGATCGTCGACCCCGGCGAGGAAGCCGGCAAGCTCCTGCGCGTGATCGACGAGCTGGGCGTGGAGCTCGACGGGATCCTCCTCACGCACACGCACTTCGACCACGTCGGCGCGGTGGCTCCGATCGCGCGTGAGACCGGTGCCGAGGTATGGGTGCCCACGATCGAGAAGCCGGTGCTTGCGGACATCATGAGCTTCGTGCCGTGGCCCGGCTTTGGCCCCTACGAGAGCTGGGACGCCGAGCACACGCTGGACGGCGGCGAGAAGCTCGAGCTTGCCGGCTTCGAGATCGACGTGCTCTTCACACCGGGACACAGCCCCGGGCACGTGACGTTCTCGATCCCAGACGAGCGCGTGATCTTCTCGGGCGACGTTCTGTTCCAGGGCTCGGTCGGCCGCACCGACCTCCCGGGCGCGGACTGGCCGACGCTGCTCGAGTCGATCCGCACCCTGGTTGAGGGCCTGCCCGAGGACACCACCGTGCATCCCGGCCACATGGGCCTCACCACCCTCGGCGCGGAGCGCGCGAGCAATCCCTTCCTCGCCGAGCTCGCTCGCTGACGTGGCGTCCGGCGGCAAACTCCAGGCCCCGAGGGGCACCTTCGACGTGCTGCCAGAGGACGGCAGGCGGCGCGCCCAGCTCCGCGCGCTCGCCGAGGAGCTGTTCGAGCCGGCCGGCTACGGGCCCGTCGACACGCCGATCTTCGAGGCCACCGAGCTGTTCGCGCGCGGCGTCGGGGAGACCACCGACATCGTGCAGAAGGAGATGTTCACCTTCGAGGACCAGGGCGGCCGCTCGCTCACGCTGCGGCCCGAGGGGACGGCGGGGGTGTGCCGCGCGTACATGGAGCACGGCATGCACAAGCAGCCGCAGCCCGTGAAGCTCTGGTACTGGGGCGCGTTCTTCCGGCACGAGGCGCCGCAGGCCGGCCGCTACCGGCAGTTCAACCAGGTGGGCGTGGAGGCGATCGGATCGGACGACCCGTCGCTCGACGCCGAGGTGATCCTGCTGCTCTCCGAGCTCCTCGCGCGCGCGGGCGCGAAGGGCGTGCGGCTACGGCTCGGCAGCCTCGGCACTCCGGAGACGCGCCGCGAGTACTCGAACGAGCTGCGCGAGTATCTGCGCAGCCGCGAGGCGGAGCTCTCGGACGACGTGCGCGCCCGGCTCGACGCGAACCCTCTTCGCGCGTTCGATTCCGACCACCTGGGCACGAAGGCGGTTGTGAAGGATGCGCCAAAGCTGCTCGACCGCCTGAACGAGGAGGACGCCGCGCACTTCGCGGAGGTGCGCGCGCTGCTCGACGAGGCGGGGCGCGACTACGAGATCGACGCCGCGCTCGTGCGCGGGCTCGACTACTACACGCGCACGGTGTTCGAGTTCACGAGCGACGCCCTGGGCGCGCAGAGCGGCGTGGGCGGTGGCGGCCGCTACGACGGGCTGATCGAGCAGCTCGGCGGGCCGCACACGCCCGGAGTTGGCTGGGCCGCGGGCATCGAGCGCATCTTGATGGTGTCGGATGTAGAGGTGCAGGGTGTCGGGCCGGACGTCTACGTGGTCCGCGATGGCGCGGGCGCGGTGACCGAGTTCAATGCTCTTGGGGCGCTGCGAGGGGCCGGCTTCAACGCTCAGATGGAGCAGGCCGGCCGCTCCGTCAAGGGCCAGTTCAAGCAGGCGGACCGGCTTGGCGCTCGGGCGGTGCTCGTCGTGGGCGCGGGCGGGCTTTCGGTACGGGACATGGACTCCGGCGAGCAGCGCGACACGCCCGACCTGCCGGCCGCCCTCGAGGTGCTGAAGGAGGTGCTGCGTTGAAGCCGCCGGAGCCGAATCTCTATCGCGACACCTGGGCCGGTGAAGTGCGCGCCGACCACGTGGGCGAGGAGATCCGCGTGGCCGGCTGGGTGCACCGCCGGCGCGACCACGGCGGGCTGATCTTCATCGACCTGCGCG
>DATEPK010000046.1:0-13626 GCA_035273245.1 Thermoleophilaceae bacterium | reverse complement strand
CGCGGCGCGGGCTCGCAGGCGATGTCGAAATACGGCAGGCAGTCCTCGCCAAGAGCCGAGGTGAGGGCGCGGCGCACGCGCTCGATCACCACCTCGGGGCGTCCGAACATCACGAGCTGAAGGCGGTGCTCCGCGTGCTCGATCTGCGCGCGGCCGAGCAATGCCGTCTCGAGCTTGGGGATCCACAGCGGCGGCACCGCGTCCTCGTCGCGCGGCGTGATCGTGAGCAGCTGCTTCTCGAGGCCGAAGGGCATTTGGCGCACCGGCATGCCTTTCGGCGGCGCGCGCCGCCATCCTCCATCTGGGGTACGCACGCGAACGTTTCCGTCGGCGCGCCGTGCATCATCCTGAGGTGCCCCACGCCCCTCAGGAGAAGCTCACGCTCGCGCAGGCCCGGCGCATCGCGCTCGCTGCGCAGGGATTCGCCGATCCCGCGCCGCGCGGGCGCGTGACCATGCGCCAGCTACAGCGCGTGATCGACCGCATCGGCCTCATCCAGATCGACTCGGTGAACGTGCTCGCGCGCAGCCACCTCATGCCGCTGTTCAGCCGCCTCGGTAACTACGACGTGTCGCTGATAGACCGCGCCGCCGGGCGCCGGCCGCGGCGCCTCGTCGAGTACTGGGCGCACGAGGCCTCATTCATCCCGCCCGCCACCCACAGGCTGCTGCGCTGGCGCATGGGACAGGCGGACGACGACTCGTGGGGCAGCATGCGCCGCATCGCGCGCGAACGCCCGGAGGTGGTGAGGGCCGTGCTCGAGGAGATCGAGATGCGCGGTCCGCTGACTGCGGCGGAGACCGAGCAGGCGATGGAGCACGACGTCCCGCGCTCGGGCGAAGAGTGGGGCTGGAACTGGTCGGACACCAAGCGCGCGCTCGAGTACCTGTTCTGGGCAGGCCGCGTGACGTCCGCCGGCCGCACGGTGCAATTCGAGCGCCGCTACGACCTGCCCGAACGCGTCCTCCCACCCGAGGTGGCGAACGCGCCCAACCCGGATCCGGACGAGGCCCGCCGCGAGCTCATCCGCATTTCCGCTCGCGCCCACGGCGTGGGCACCGAGCAGTGCCTGCGCGATTACTTCCGCCTGCGCCCCCACGAGGCGCGGCCGGCCATCGCCGAGCTCGTGGCGAGCGGCGAGCTCCTGCCTGTCGAGATCGAAGGCTGGAAGCGCCAGGCGTACCTCCACCGGGACGCCAAGCGGCCGCGGCGCGTGAACGCCCGCGCGCTGCTCTCCCCCTTCGACTCACTCGTGTTCGAGCGCTGGCGGACCGAGGCGCTGTTCGGGTTCCGCTACCGGCTCGAGATCTACGTCCCGGCGCCCAAGCGCATCCACGGTTACTACGTGCTGCCGTTCCTGCTCGGAGACCGGCTTGTGGCGAGGGTCGACCTGAAGGCCGACCGCCGTGCGGAAGTGCTGCGCGTGCAGGCCGCTCACGCGCAGCCGGACGCCCCGCCTGAGACGGCCACGGAGCTCGCCGCCGAGCTGCACCTGATGGCGGCGTGGCTCGGGCTCGGCTCCGTGGCAGTGCGTCGCGCCGGCGATCTCGCGCCGGCGCTGCGCTCCGCGCTCTAGGCGTGGACGGCGGTGATGAGGAGCCGCCGCGTGCCGGTGGGCACGTGCACCTCCACGGTCTCGCCCGGCTCGTGGCCGAGCAGCGCGCGGCCGACGGGGGAGTCCGCGGCGAGCATCCTGTGCGCCACGTCGCTCCTACCCGCGGGGACGAGGTGAAAGCTCTCCTCCGCGCCGCTCTTCACGTCGCGGAAGCTCACATCGAGTCCAAGATCAACGGTCATACGTGCCTCCTGGCAGGCCGCCCGTCGGCGGCATCTGCGGCGGTCACGTGAGGGAATCGACCGTCGCCTTCACTCCATGTATTCGGCAGAAGAGGTCAGGCGATAAGTGTGCGAGGCGTAGCGAGCGTTCTTCTCGCAGACAGGATGAGCGCCGGCGTGAGCGTCATTTAGGCCATCTGGCCACCAATATGGGGGCATCTGAGGCGCGGTCCCTACTGTTGTTGGCCATGCCAATCCGCGAGGACCTGCGCAACATCGCGATCATCGCCCACGTCGACCACGGCAAGACCACGCTCGTGGACGCGATGCTGCGCCAGTCCGGCGTGTTCGCGGCCCACCGCGAGGTGGCCGAGCGCGTGATGGACACGATGGACCAGGAGCGCGAGCGGGGCATCACGATCCTGGCGAAGAACGCGTCCGTCCACTTCGGGGACACGAAGATCAACATCGTCGACACACCGGGGCACGCGGACTTCGGCGGCGAAGTGGAGCGCGGCCTGACGATGGTGGACGGCGTGCTGCTGCTCGTGGACGCCTCCGAGGGGCCTCTTCCCCAGACTCGCTTCGTCCTCCGCAAGGCGCTCGAGCAGCGGCTGCCAGTGATCCTCGTGGTGAACAAGGTTGACCGACCTGACGCCCGCATCCGCGAGGTTGTGGACGAGGTGTACGAGCTGTTCCTCGATCTCGACGCCGACGAGGAGCAGATCGAGTTCCCGATCGTCTACACCAACGCGAAGGCGGGCTGGGCGAGCGGCGAGGAGGGTACCGAGGGCGACGATCTGCGCCCGCTCTTCGACCTCATTCTCGACACCGTGCCCGCGCCGATGTACAGCGAGGGAGTGGGCCTCCAGGCGCTCGTCACGAACCTGGACGCCTCGCCATACGTCGGCCGCCTGGCTCTCTGCCGCGTGCATGAGGGGACGATCCGGCGCGGGCAGACCGTCGCTTGGTGCCGCCGCGACGGCGAGATCGAAGAGGTGAAGGTCACCGAGCTGTACGTGACGGACGGGATGGAGCGCGTGGGCGCCGAGGAGGCCGGGCCGGGAGAGATCATCGCGCTTGCGGGGCTGCCCGAGGTGATGATCGGGGACACGATCGCGGACCCCGCCGACCCGCAGCCACTGCCGCCGGTCACGGTGGACGAGCCGGCCCTCGCCATGACGATCGGCATCAACACGTCTCCGCTGGCCGGCCGCAGCGGCGACAAGCTCACCGCCCGCCTGCTCAAGTCGAGGCTCGACCAGGAGCTGGTGGGCAACGTATCGATCCGGGTGAAGCCCACCGAGCGGCCGGACACCTGGGAGGTGCAGGGCCGCGGCGAGCTCCAGCTCGCGGTGCTCGTGGAGACGCTGCGGCGCGAGGGCTTCGAGCTCACGGTGGGCAAGCCGCAGGTCCTCACCCGCGAGGTGGCCGGCGCGCTGCACGAGCCCGTGGAGCGGCTTGCGATCGATATCCCGGAGGACTTCCTCGGCGTGACAACCCAGCTGCTGGCTCTGCGTAAGGGCCGGATGGACCAGATGGTCAACCACGGCACGGGCTGGGTGCGGCTCGAGTACCTGATCCCCGCGCGCGGGCTGATCGGTTTCCGCACCGAGTTCCTCACCGAGACTCGCGGCACCGGCATCCTCCACTCGGTGTTCGAGAGCTACGAGCCCTGGCACGGCGAGATCAAGACGCGGCCCACCGGCTCGCTGGTGGCCGATCGGCGCGGTGCCACCTCGGAGTACGCGCTGCTCAAGCTGTCCGACCGCGGCCAGCTGTTCGTCGGGCCCGGCGAGGATGTGTACGAGGGGATGGTCGTCGGCGAGAACTCACGCTCCGAGGACCTCGACGTGAACGCCGTCCGCGAGAAGAAGCTCACCAACATGCGCTCCTCCACGGCCGAGGAGCTCGTGCGCCTCGCGCCTCACCACCAGCTCTCGCTCGACCAGGCGCTCGACTTCATCCGTCCGGACGAATGCGTGGAGGTCACTCCGGACGCGGTGCGGCTGCGCAAGGTGGAGCTGGACGCGGGCGCGCGCCAGAGGCTTGCCCGGCGGGCGAAGCCGGACGCGGTGAGCGCCGGCTAGCGCGGCTCCCTCAGGCGAACGCGTCGAACAGGCTCTGGTCGGTGTCCGCTGCCGCCGAGTAGGCGCGGGCGTTTGCCTTGTAGACGACCGAGCCGATTATCAGAGCGGTCATGTCGTCCACCAGGTCCTGGCCGCCGGGCGCGCCCTTGGTGGCGCTTGCACTCACGCCGCCCGCGGCCTGGGCCGTCATGTTCACCTGCCAGGGCCGGTAGCCGGCCGTGTCGGTGTTCGCGATGTTGTCGGCCGTGGCGGCGAGCATGAAGTCCGCCGCGTGCATTCCGCTGACCGAGGTGGCGTACACACGTGTGGGATCGGCACGAGACATTCCGCCGGAGAGCGGGCGGGCCCCGAGCTCAACGAACGTCCTGCGATCCTCCGCCGCGATGAGCGGCAATGGCAGGGCATTCGCACGGGTGGCGCTTGCGGGCAATCCCTCAGACGGCTACGGCGGGCGCACGCTCGCGGTGGTGGTGCGGGACTTCGAGGCACGCGCGAGCGCGGTGCCCGCTCCCGCCGACCTGCTGTCGCCGCCCGGGCGGGGAGGCATGCCGTTGATGCGCGCCGCACTCGAGCGCTTCCGCCGCGAGATCGGTGCGAGCGAGCCGGTCGAGCTGCGCTGCGAGACGAACGTGCCGCGTGAGGTCGGCCTCGCCGGCTCGAGCGCGATCGTGATCGCCTGCGCGCGGGCATTATGCGATCTCCACGGTGCGGCGCTCGAACGGGACGAGCTCGCCCGGCTCGCGCTCGCGGTGGAGGCCGAGGATCTCGGCATCGCGGCCGGTCTTCAGGACCGCATCGTGCAGGCACGCGAGACGCTCGTGGCGATGGACTTCGGGGGCGAGCCCTCATACGAGGAGGTCGACCCGAGCCTGCTCCCGCCGCTGTACGTGGCCTGGCACCCGGCCGCCGCGGCGCCGTCCGGAATCGCCCACGCGCGGCTGCGAGAACGCCACGTGCGCGGCGAGCCTGAGGTGGTGGGCGCACTCAGCCGGCTGGCCGACCATGCGGCGACCGCACGCGAGGCTCTCTTCACAGGGGACCACGCTGCCTTCGCCCGCTGCATCGACGCCTCCTTCGATGAGCGGCTCGGGATCATGCCGGTGGACCGCCTGACCGCGAGCATGGTGGAGAGCGCGCGCTCGGCCGGAGCGTCGGCCAACTCGGCGGGATCCGGTGGGGCGATCGCCGGCACGCTCCCGGACGAAGGCGTCTGGGCACCGCTGCGTGAGGCGCTAGAACGGCTCGGCGCGCGCACGATACGCCCGCGGGTGTGCCCCTGAAAAACGGCACGGCGACCTGGCTCGACTGGGTCGAGCCGGCCGCCGGAGCGCCGCGAGCGCGCCCGCGAGCTAGGGGGCGGTTAGCCCACGAGCGTCGTGAGCTCAGCCACGCTCGTCTCGATGTGGTGGCACACGCCGGCTGCGCGCCACCCTTCGAGTCCTCCAGGTGAGTTACCGGTGGCGAATTCCTCGATCAGCGCGCAACCCCGGCAGTGGCGCGCGCCGGCGAACTCGGGCCGGGCGAGAAGCGCCTGGCTGGCCGCGCGGAGCTCGTCGGAGCGTGGCGCGATGCGTCCACGCTTCACCACGAGCCAGCTGCAGCCTGTGGTGTATGCGATGGTGGCGCCGCAGCCGGCATCGCCCATGCCGGGCGGACGCACCACGTGGTCGCCAAAGCCCGGCGCGCGTGGCAGCTCGCCGTCTGCCACAAGCCTCCACAGCCTCCAGTCCAGGCGGTCCGAGAGGTCCTCGTAGTCGCATCCGCCGTCCGCCGGCGCGGTGGGGAAGGCCGCCGCCGCGAGCGTGACTGAGCGCCATTCCTGCGCGTACGGCAACTCGGACAGCGCATCATGAGCCGCGAGCAGGCTGGACACATGGCTCGGCTCTCGCACCTCACCCAGGTCGATCACGAGATCCACCTGGTCGGGCGCGAGGTCCACCACGGCGAGCCAGGCGTCGAGGCGCCGCTCGCGGGGAGCGTTCCGCGTGAGGTCGTGCGGCGTGACGCGCAGCGCTGCCCCGTGCCGCTGGGCTGCCACCACGCCGGCCAGTGCGGCGGTGTGGTCGATGCCGCGCCCGATGCCGCCGACGGGCACAGCGTGCACGACTGCGCGGCAATGCTCGAACAGCTCGACCAGCTCGTGCTCGAGTGTCTCGGTAGCACCATGGTCGAGCAGCACCGTGTCGAGGAGCACCGGTTGAGAGCTGCCCCAAGATGACGCGAGGGCCCGCGGTGCCCGGCCGAGCGCGCCTGGCTCGATCTCCACAAGCGGCATCACGTGCTTCTTCACCCCGTCAGGCAACCAGGCAAGGGCATCCAGCTCGCAGTCGCGGCCGCGAATGACGGGCACGTAGGGCCGGGCCCCGGATGCATCCTTGCGCCAATGTGCCATTTACGGTGAGTATTCAATCGGATTGGCAGGCCTGACGGCAAGCACCCTCGGGCGCTCGCCGCCGACCCCCGTTCCTGCGGCTCTACGGCTGGATGATCACGCGGGCCTCCTTCACGGTTCCTTTCTGGCGAGATAGACGAGCTTCGAGTGCTCGAGCTCGTCAGCGTGGAGCTGCAATCGCGCACCGCGCGCCTGGCCGCGGACGGCCGCGACCTCGAGGCCGGCCGCCTCGATCGCGGCCTCGACCTCCTCGCGCGGGTGGTGGCGCTGCACGTGGCGGCTGACGCTGCGCCGCCAGCGCCCGTCCTCTTCTTCCTCGAACAGCTCGATGTCCGCCTCCGCCACGTCGCCCGGCGCGAACGAGGCGTCGGCCTTGCCGCGCCAGCAGAGGAAGCTGCCGGGACCGTCCAGTGCGAAGTCGGAGGCGAACGAGCTGCGGTACGTGGCGAGCGTGTTCACATCGAACACCGCGAGGCCGCCGGGCGCGAGCGCCTCCGCCATCCCGGCCAGCGCGGCCGTGAGGTCCTCGGGCGCAACCAGGTAGTTCACGGCGTCGTCGAGGCAGGTGATGAGGTCGGCCGGCCGCGTTGGCGGGAGGCTGCGCATATCGGCCACGAAGAGGTCTGCACGCGCGCCCGCCGCATCCACCTTCTCGCGCGCGAGCTCGACCATCGCGGGCGAGATGTCGCAGGCGCTCACCTCATAGCCGCGGGCGAGCATCGGCAGGAAGCTCTTGCCGGTGCCGCAGCCGATGTCGAGCAGGCGGCGGCCGCGCAGGCCGTGCTCGAGCGCGAGCCCCTCGAGCGCGTCGAGCCAGGTGGGGTGGTCGTAACCCGCGGTGAGCAGGTCGTAGACCGCCGCGAGGCGCTCGTAGGCAACAAGCGCAGGGGACTCTGCGCGTGCGGCCCCCGGGTCGACGTAAACTGACATCTCAATAGGCAGGACCCGGTGACCACTCCAAACCGTTTCAAAGAGGCGTACATTCCTGAGATGAAGCGCATGGGAAGGAGCCCGAGGCGTCCTGTCGTCTCAGACTTGGCACTGGGCACGGCTCCGCGAGCGGTCCCTGAGAGAGGCTCGGCGGATCGTCGGCAACCAAGAGGACGCGGAGGAAGCCGTGCAGGAAGCGCTCGCCCGTGCCTGGCGAGCCCATCCGCGGGCCGGGCGTATCGAGAGCCCCACGGCGTGGCTCCTGCAGATCACGCGCAACGAGTCGTTGCGCGTGCTCGAGCGGCGGGCTCGCCTGCGCAATCGCGAGCTGCCGGAGCGCTCGGCGGAGGAGCCGTGCGCCGAGGATGGCCAGATCGAACAGCTCGTGTCACACGCGCCCACTCGGCAGGCGCTCGACCGGCTCGACCCGGCCGACCGGACCCTGCTTTTTCTCCGCTACGGCGAGGATCTCACGCAGCCCGAACTCGCCAGGCGGCTGGATTTACCCGAAGGCACAGTTAAGGTTCGACTACACAGAATTCGTAAACGATTCGCGGAAGCTCTAGAGGAGTGCGCTTGAAACCACATGCCGACATCACCGACACCGAGACCGTAAAGGCCCTTTCCCACCCGCTGAGAGTGCAGATCCTGCGCCTGCTGGAGGAGAAGGACGGGAGCCCTGTGGAGATCGCCACGGCACTCGGGCTTCCCGTGAACCGGGTGAGCTACCACATGCGCCAGCTCGCGCGATTCGACCTCATCAAGCTCGTGAAGACCACGCCACGGCGCGGTGCCGTCGAGCACCACTACCGGCTGCAGTCGCGTCCGCGCATCAGCGACAAGGCGTGGGGCCAGGTGCCGGAGATCGTCAAGCAGGCCATGACGGGTGCGGCAGTGCAGGGGATCCTCGAGCTCGTGCACACCAGCGCGGCAAGCGGCGGCTTCGACCGCAAGGACGCCCACCTGAGCCGCTCCGACATGACGCTCGACGAGCGCGGCTGGAAGGAGCTCTCCACGGAGCTCGAGGCCACGCTCAAGCGGCTCGACAAGATCTCCGCGGCGAGCGCGGAGCGGCTCAAGAAGGCGGATCACGACGGCCAGACGCGCGGCACCGTGGTGCTCGCGCTGCTCGAGACGCCGGTCGTTCCGGACGCGCCTCCGAAGAGCCTGGGGAAGACCTCGCGGCGCCGCAGCCGCGCGCGCTCAGCTTCTTAGAAGAGGCGCGGGTGCTTCGGCTGCGTCCGCAGGTTCGTCACCGTTGAGAACGAGGGCCGGTTGCCGGCCTTGTCGAACGGGACGAGCGTGATCACGTAGCTCGTGTTCGGCTTGAGGTGGGTGGCGACGATCGTGTAGGTGCCGCCGCTGCCCGCCTTTGCGCTCAGATTCCGGTGGACGCGCTTCGTGCACGGGCGCGTCTTGCGGCTGTGCTTCACGCGGCATCTGGTCTTGCGCTTGAACGAGAGCGTGGCCTTCACCTTCGCGATCCCCGAGCTGGGCGACGCGTCACTCACGTGCACCTTCACGGTGCACTTCGTCTTCGTGCACGCCTTGTGTGAGATCCGAAGCGACGGCGCGGTGCTGTCCTTCGCGGGCGGCGGGGGCGGAGGTGGCGGCGGCACGACCGGCGGGATCGGCACCAGCACGCTGGGGCTGTCCGCGAATCCGTAGCCGCCGGTGTTCTGCGCCTTCACCTCGCAGAGGATTCGGCTGCCGAGGTCGCTCTGCTGGATCGTGTAGGTGCTGCCGGTCCCAATCGGAGTGCTGCTGCCCTGGCGGAGGAACTGGTAGGTGAAGGTCGGAGCATTGGCGTCCGTCGGGGTCCAGCCGCCGGCGTCGCAGGTGAGGGTTTGGCCGGGGTTGCTGCCGCCGGCGATGGTCACCTTGCCGGTCTCGACCGGGGCCGGAGGCGGGAGCGGGCTGAGGAAGTTTTTGACGTCGTCCTCGGCGATGCGCGTGTAGATGCCGGGGAAGCCCTGCTGCGCGCAGCCGATGCCCGAGTCCACGAGACCCACGAGCTTGTACGCCTTGTTCGGCGAGTCGGTGTCGTAGACGACCGGGCCGCCGCTGTCGCCCTGGCACGAATCCGGGATCGTGTCCGGAATGGTCCCGTCCCCCGCGCAGAAGAGCAGCGTCGGATCCACCGTCACACCCTGGGCCGCGTACTCGTTCACGCAGGTGTCGTTGTTCACGAGCGGGATGTCGACCGCCTGCAGCGTGTTGCTGAAGGTCGGCGTGCCGGACCCGTCGGCCGGCTCGGGGGTCATGTCGCCCCAGCCGCTCACCGTGAACGTGGTTCCGTCGGGGAGGAGGTCGAAGGTGCCGGCGTCGAGGATGTCAATAGGCTCAACGGTCGGGCTCGGTGTCAGGGGGTCCGACAGGGTGAGCACGGCCACGTCGTGCACATTTGTGTTCGGGTCGTAGCGCGGGTCGAACGACAGCGCGGACACGGAACTCACTTGTGTATTCGTGTTGTCGGTAAGGTCGGCCGTTCCGACGGCCACGGAATAGTCGCCGGGGCTCGACGCCTGGTTGGCGCGGAACACGTCGTACACGCAGTGAGCGGCCGTAATCACATGCGTCTCGTCGATGATCACGCCACCGCAGATGCGGTCGGCGCCGTCGGTGGGGTCTGTGCTCACCGGTGTCCCCCCGGCCGTGTAAAGGAGCGCTTGGAACGGGAAGTCGGTGGCGGAGGCGTCAGCGCCGTGCACGATCTTCGGCGAGATCCCCGCGCGCGCCACCGGCGCCAGCGCAAGGACGAGCGCAAGCGCGGCAAGCGCCAGCAAGGCAGGGCGAGTCAATGGACGGTGCGGGGCCAGACCACCATGAAAACACGACTTTGCCGGTTTTGGGACGCCAGATGTCGTGAGATGGACGATGAGTCCATGGCGAGCCTCGTATCGAACCACCGAGTCGCTGCGAACGGCAGCAATAACGGCTGCTCGGCAGGCAGACGCGGCGGAGGAAGCGTCCTGACTCAGCCCCCATATGCGGGGTCGAGGCAGGAACCTTGCGAGCCGACCCCTCATTGCTGCCGTTCAAGCGGCGCCGGAAAACAGGCCCCGGCTGAACAGGCACCGGTCGGCCGGCCGCCGCGGTCGGCCGACCGGTCGCCTCTACGCGCCCCTCTCCAGCGGGCGGGGACCGGGATGCCCCACCTGCTGGTGAACATGGGCGTGAAGTCGCAGCTGGCGCTCCGCGTGGACGTCGTAGATGTGGATCTGGATGGCGACCACGACGGCGGTCAGCGCCATCGCGCCCACGGGAACCCACCGCCGCCGGGCGAGCGGGGCGAGCGGGAGGACCCATACGACGTACCACGGGAGCATCCAGCCGAGCGTGGCCACGAGCAGTAGCAGCGCCCCGGCACCGGCCGGGAGCCAGTCCCGGCGCCACCAGGCCACGCCAAGCAGTGCGAGCGCGCCGGCATAGAACACGAGCTGGAGCACGTGGTGGCCCGCGGGAGTGAGCTTCCCGTGATCCAGCACGTACGACAGGTAGCCCGGCACGTTGGAGATCGGCTTGGTGAATTGATCGTGATGCTGAAGGAGGTTGAGCACGGAGAACACGTGCGGGCCGAAGCCGGCGAGCGCCAGCACCCCCACCACCACGACTCCCGCTGCCACACCGGCCAGCACACGCCAGCGCTGTGCCGACGCGACGAGAATGAACGGCAGCACCACCCCCGCCGTGATCTTGATGGCGAGAGCGGCCACAAGCGCGGCGCCGCCGAGCTCCGGCTTGCCGTCGAGGATCAGGAGCGCGCCCGCGAGCAGCGCCAGAGCCATCAGCACGTCGTTGTGGCCGCCGCCCACCGCGTACACGAGAAGCAGCGGGTTGAGGACGAAGAACAGGGTGGCGGGCACCGGCCGCAGCCCAAGCCGCTTCGCGCACATCCAGACGAGCGCCGCGCAGCCGAGCGCCGCAAGCCCGACCGACGCCTTCAGCGCCCACATCGTGCCCGCCACTCCGAGCGGCACGAACGCGTAGCTGAAGAGCGTGAACAGTGGTCCGTACGCGGTGGGCGTGTGCAGCCACATGGGTCCCGTGAACGGGACGGACGGGTCGCCGGCGATCGCCGCCGCGCCGTGAACGTACGGGTTGACGTGATAGAGCGCGCCCATCCGCGCGTAGGCCACGTAGTTGAAGATGTCCGTCGAGAAGAGCGGCGGCGCGAGTGTGAACAGCGCCACGAGCAGCACCGCGCCCGCGATCGCCGCCCACGCCGGAATCCAGCGCGAGCACAGCAGGACCAGCACATAGAGCACGCCCATGGCGATCACAAGCGTGCTCAGCTGGCGCAGCCCGAGCACCGACCCGTGGCCCTGCAATGGCCCTGCCATCCAGCTCGGGAACACGTGACGCCCGGACGGCACGAGCGTCTTGGCGGACACCGTTGCCGCGGTGACGATGCGCAGCGCCACGAGCACCATGGCCGCCATCGCCGCGATTCCGATTCCGCCCGCAACGAGTTCGAGCGCCCTGCGCGGAATCCGCGGGGCGCTCAGTGCCGGGCTCGTTAGATGCGGTTGGACAGCCATGAAGCGGACCTGCCCTCCCCCTTACCCCGGAGCTAAGGGGGAGAGCCTTAAATCCGCCTAAGACGAGCGTTAAGCCTGCGTGAGCGTTGCTTCCCCGCTCATCCGGCGTTCGGCGCCTGGCTCGGCTGCTGGCCGAGCGTGAGCGTGACCGTGCGGCTGCTGCCGCTGCGCTCGAGCTTGATCGTGACCTTGGTGCCGGCGCTCCGGCCTTCGATCATCGACACCACGTCCTCGGACGAATTCACGGTCTGCCCGTCGATCGAGTGGATCACGTCGCCCTGCTGGATGCCGGCCCGCTCGGCGGGGCTGCCGGACTGAACCGCGGCCACGGTGGCTCCACCCTGGTTGTTGTCCGCGGTGGAGATGCCGAGATACCCGTGCGAAACGCGGCCGCTCTTCTCGAGCTGCGGGATCACGGACTTGGCGGTGTTCACGGGAATCGCGAAGCCCACGCCGTTGTTCTGGCCCTCGCCGCCCGCGTTCGAGCCGTTGCTCGCGATCTGGGCGTTGATGCCGACCACCTCGCCGCTCGCATTGAGAAGCGGGCCGCCGGAGTTACCGGGGTTGATCGCGGCGTCGGTCTGGATCGAGTGCCCGATCGTGAATCCGTTGGGCGCTGTCATGGTGCGATCGAGGCCGGACACGATGCCCTCGCTGAAGCTGTTCGTGTAACCGAACGGGTTGCCGATCGCGTACACGGTGTCGCCCACCTGCACGCTGCTCGAGTCGCCGAGCGTGACCGGCTGCAGGTTGAGCCCGGACGGATCGATCTTGACCACGGCCAGGTCATCCGACGGGTCGGTGCCGACGAGCCTGGCGGTGTGACCGGCGCCTGAGGAGTCGAAGGTCACGTTGAAGCGGTTCGCTCCCTCCACCACGTGGTCGTTCGTGAGGATGTCGCCGCTCTTGTCGAGCACGATCCCCATGCCGAGCCCACTCTCGGTGGTGATCTTCACGACGCTTCCGTGGATGCTCTTGTAGATCTGCGTGGGCGTGGAGCTCGCGGACACAGTGCGTGCCACGGCCGGCGCCGTGTTCAGCACGGCCGCTTCCGACGGGGAGTCCTTGGCCGAGCCGCCGTTGCGAAGGGCCACTATCCCCACGGCCAGCCCAAGCACCGCGATCACCGCTACGGCGGTGGACAGCCTGAGGCTGAATGCTCTGTGGGGCTTCGGGTTCATTGCACGTCCTTTCGATTCGGTCTGCAACGAACATGGCCGCGGTTGCTGAGCGAGCCCTCAAAGCCGCGTAAGAACTTGCGAAGAGCGGCGGCGTAGAACAGCCGTTTACGTTTTTCGGTTACACGTTGGAGTTCGAGCTGCGCCTGTCGATCTCCCAGGCAAATGGCTCGGTTACGAGCAGGCCTCGTTCTGGGGCTTGCAACCCTTCTCGTTGCCGGCACGGTCGCGGACGCGCGCCCAGGTTCGGCCCACCAGCGGAGCTCCACGCCCCGCCAGCTGCGCATTCAGCTTCTGACGCGCGACTCGGCCGAGCTCGCTCGCCTCCACGGCGTGCGGGTGCGGGTGAAGGCGCGCGTGCGGGTCAAGGCGCGGCTGCTCGTCCGCGTGGCGCCACACGGCGCGCTCGTCGCGCAGCGCTGGATCCGTCTGCCCGGCGCGCGCACGAAGGTCTTCCGCGTTCCGCTCACCTCCGCCGGCCGGCGGCAGCTCAAGGCGTGCGAGAAGGTGTCGCTCGCGCTCACCGGCTCCGCCTATCTGGCCCACGCCCGCAAGGCAACGCGCGTGTCCGCCGCGGTTGCCAGGCTGCGATGCGCACAGCAGGCGCCAACCGCACCCAACCATTCCGGCGGAAAAGGGACGAACACCGGCGCGAGCCCGGTGACCGGTTCGGGCTCGTCATCGACTCCCCCCACCGACACCCTGCCCCCGGCACCCAC
>DATEPK010000045.1:0-3658 GCA_035273245.1 Thermoleophilaceae bacterium | reverse complement strand
GTGCTGCAGCTGGCCAGCTCGCCGCTCCAGAACGCGGTGTCGAGCCGCATGGAGGCCGAGGCCGACTGGACCGCTCTCAACGCCACCCGGGACCCCGCGGCGGCCACCGCCCTCTTCAAGCGCCTCGCCACCACGAGCCTGGCGGATCCGAGCCCGCCGGGCTGGTGGCAGGGGTTGACCGGCGACCATCCGACGATCATGCGCCGCATCGAGATGAGCCGGGCCTGGAAGCCCGGAGGCCGTTAGCCCGTAGGCAGCAGGTCGTTCCCGAACGGGCTGAACCTGCGCAGGCTCTCCTGCCAGGCCGGGGCGAGGTTGGCCGTGCTCGCCACCTCTGCCGCGCTCGCGCTGGCGAAATGGCCGGAGATCCTGTGGCCGCCGAGGCGCCCGCTCACGCCGCCGTGCTCGGTGATCCGCAGCACTCCGCGGGAAGCGGCACTGCCGCCGATCCTGATCGTGGCAGTGCCCTGCAGCGGCACCTTGCCGGTGAGCGCGACGCCCGGCACCCATGAGTAGCCGTGCATCCGCAGCGCCGTGGAGGTGAGACTGAAATAGCCGCCCCGCAGCCCGCCGATCGGCTGGAAGGAGCCGGAGAAGATCAGGCCGTCGACCGCATGCTCGAAGAGGTCGGCGAGCGTGAGCCGTACCGCGAGCAGCGTGCGGCCCGTCCGGGCCGAGAATCCGCGCACGCGCGGCAGGCTCCCCAGCGAGCGCGGGGGCACCGGGCTCGGCGGCAGGAGCTCGCCCTTGTTCGGGCATGGCCGCTGCGGCTGTCCGCGGAAGAAGTTGCGAAGAGCCCGGACGGAGCAGTTGGAGAGGTCGCTGCCGAGCACCGAGTGGCCGGTGGCCGGCACGCGCACGAGCGTCCCGTTCGGCAGCTCGGACGCGAGCTTGGCCGCGTCCTCCTGCGGGGTGCGCAGGTCGTCGTCCCCGCTGAGCAGCAGCGTCGGCACGTTCGGCAGCGGGTTCTCCTCCACCGGCGGGTTCGGGCCCGCCTCGGGCCACGTCGCGCAGAACGGCGCGAGGCTGAACTTGAACACCGTTGCGGGGTCGAATGGCGAATAGCTCGAAGCCGGGATCTGGTCGAAGCTCCCGCGCGCCTGCACCACGCGCTGCGCAGGCGAAGCGGCGGGATTCCAGGGCAGCGACGAGTCCTCGCACGAGGTGGCCGCGAACAGCGCCTCGCTGTCTCCGCCGGAGAGGTCCTCGGAACCCTTTACGGCCGCCATCATCCGAAGCATCGGCGCGGCGTCGCCGTGCAGCGCCGCCTGCACCGCGGCGGGGAAGTCCGCTCGCAGCACGGGGTCGAAGTCGCCCTCGAACAGGACGTTCAGGATCGCCGTGCGGCGCACGGTCGCGGGCCTGCGCTGGCCGCGGCCGTTCACCACGAAGCCGCGCGGCTGGTGCGTCGAGAGCGAGCTCACGAGCTTGGCGAGATCGCCGGCGGGGTCGTTCGTGATGCCGCGGCACGCGTTCTTCGCGCACACCTGCCCGAGCAGGCGCGGTATCGCGGCGAAGCTGCTCAGCTCCCACGGGTCGAGCTCGCCGGGCATCACCACCGAGTCGAGCACGAGGCGGTCGATGTGCTGCGGGTAGCGGATCGCGTAGTCGAGCGCCACCTTCGTCCCGTACGACACACCGTAGAGGTCGATCTTGTCGACGCCGATCGCACGGCGCACGGCCTCGATGTCCGACACGGACTCGGAGGTGGAGAAGAAGCCGCGGATCGAGCCAAGCCGGGCGGCGCAACGGCCCACGCCGAGGTCCGGCAGGTTGTGCGAGCCGAGGCCGGGGCAGAACAGCTCCGCGGACCGGCCGGTGCCGCGCTGGTCGAACACCACGAGGTCGCGCCCGTGGAGCGCGGGATCGAGCGTCACGCGGAAGTCGGACAGAAACGGCGTGGCCGCCTGGCCGGGGCCGCCGGCCAGGGCGATCATCGCGCCCTTGGCCGAGCCGTGCGTGTGCATCCGCTCCACGTGCAGCGAGAGGGCGCCGCGGACCACGCCCGTCTGGTCGAACGGCACGACCACCCGGCCGCACTGCACGTCCGGCCTGTCTGGGCACGGCCGGAAGCGGGCGGAGGCGGAGGCCGCGGACGGCAGCACGAGCACGATCAGCGCGGCAAGCAGCGCGCCGATGCCGGCGATTCGGCTGGGCCGCAAGGGTTCCCGGGCGGGCGCGGACGCCCCGCAGTCAGTCATGGCTTCGATCAAATCCTCACGGCAAAGGGAGTCCGCCATCCACGGTAGCTGAGATCGCTCCCACTGTCCGTGATATGCGCATTAGTCGGCCGCGACCGGGCCGGGCTTGATTAGAAAGTAGCCATTAGCCGCCCGACGGCGTGAGCGGCTCGAGCACCCGCGCGGCCCTCGACACGGTCACGTGGATCGCCTCGGGCTCGCGCACCCATGCGATCAGGTTCATCGCCTGCAGCCGATCGAGCATGAACTGGAAGGCCAGCGCCTCGCGATGGCTCGAGTAGGCGCGCCGGATGTCGAACGTGTAGCCCGTGGTGTGCAGCGAGTAGCCGTGGGTGGCCTCGATGTTGGCGGCGGCCACGAGGTGCTGATAGCGCTCGTCGCGCACCGCGCTCGTCACGAGTAGCGGCGTGGCGGGCCCGCCGATGGCGCGCGTGCCCGTGGCCATGTAGATGAGGAGACCGAGCGCCTCAGGACGGAGGTGCATGTAGAGCGTGCGCCGCCGGTGGAGCCGCGCCGCGAACTGCCCCAGCAGGGGGTCGATGCGGAACGCGTAGCGCCTTGGGTTGTTCGGCAGCGGCACGAGCCGCCTCGCGGCCACGTCCGCCGCGATGGTGGCGGGCGTGGCGTACTCAGTCGTGCTGCCGGGCGGGTGCAGCACCTCCTCCGCGGACGCGCGCGCGTTCTGGAGGGCGGAGAGCAGCTCGAGCCGCTTCGGCTGCGTGCGGTACATCCGCATGATCTGCTCCGCCGCCAGCACCTTCCAGTAGTAGTTCATCGAGTCGTCGCCGAAGCTCGAGAGCAGGTTGTACGCGGCCCGGTGACGCAGCGGCGTCGAGTCGAAGTACAGCTGCACGTAGCTCAGGTCCTTCGGCTTCGTTCCCGGCGAGTAGTCACGGAGAACGTTCTGGAGGTTGCCGATGCCCATGTGGTACGAGGTCACGGCGAGGTCCTCGCGGCCGAGCGCGCGCCGGGCGGTCGTGAGGTAGCGGATGGTGCCGGCGATCGCCTTCTCGGGATCGAAGCGAGCGTCCACCCTGCGCCGGGCCGCCTCGAGCTTGCGCACGCGCTTGGCCGTCTTGGCGCGCGCGATCTTCTTCGTGAGCCGGCGGCTCGCCGCAAGGTTCACGTGCATGCCGAGGAGATTCCGGCCTGTCTCCGCCAGGATCTGGGTGAGCCCGGAAGCGTCGGCTGGATCGTTGCCCGCAATCACGTCCGGGCGGCCGGCGCTCTCCAGGAACACGATCGCCTCGAGCACGTTCGGATCGACCCCGGCGGGTGCCGCGAGCCGGTCGATCACCCCGCGATAGCGCGCGGTGCGGCGGGCGGTGGCGATCACGCCTCCCGGGCTCTTCGCGTACACCACGTGCGCCTCGCCCGCCGCGGCGGCGCGCTGCAGCCGGCCGGCGCGCGCCGGCGTGTAGGCGAGCGGGTCATACGTGCCGGAGCGGTTGCCGCCG
>DATEPK010000044.1:0-7666 GCA_035273245.1 Thermoleophilaceae bacterium | reverse complement strand
GGCCTCGCTGCGCGCGCCCAGCGAGACCTTCGAGCGGCGCGACCACCGCCCGGACGACGGGGCCGACCGCCGCATGTGGCCCGGCCCGATCTCCCGCACCACGCTCGACCCCTACTACGCGCGCGCCGAGGCGGGACTGCGCGTGAACCGCCCGCGTTGGGACCAGGTGTCGAAGTCCGGCGGCGTGTGGGCCGCCACGCTGGCGGCCGCGGGCCACACGTGCGACCGCGTGCCGCTAGCGATCGACCCCGGCCGCTGCGTGAACGCGAAGTGGTGCCACACGGGCTGCATCTTCGGCGCGAAGAACACAGTCACCACGAACTACCTGGCGAGCGCAGAGCACGCGGGCGTGCGCGTTCGCCCCAGCCGCCAGGTGGAGATGGTGCGCCGTTCGCTGCCGAACGCGAGCGGTTACCGCTACGTGGTCACCGCCGCCGAGATCGACAACGAGGGCGACAACCCCACGCGCCAGCCCACCGGCAACTTCGAGGAGATCGAGTGCAAGGTGCTGATTCTTGCCGCCGGTGCGATGGGCACGCCGGTGATTCTGCTGCGCTCGCGCCCCGCGCTGCCTTCGCTCTCGTCGCAGGTGGGAAAGAACCTCGGGGTGAACGGCGACCACATCGCGGGCGCGGAGTTCGACCCCGCCCAGCTGCGTGCGCAGCTCGGCCTCGACTACGGCGAGTTCTACAAGGGCCGGCCGATCACCACCATGAGCTACGACTGGTGGAAGGGCGCGGACGGCACGCGCTTCAACCTGCAGGAGATCTTCCTCTCCACGCTCACCAACTTCCTGTACGACGACGGCCGCCCGGGTGACCCGTCCTGGTGGGGTCTCGACAAGAAGCACTCGATCGCCACCTGGAACAACCACATCGAGCTGCTCGCGATGGTGGAGGACACGAACGACGGCGAGTTCGTGCTGCCGCCGCAGGAGGGCGACAACGAGCGTCCAAACGCCGGACCGGTGACGATCGGGCTCTTCACCTACTCGTTCTCCGAGCAGTCCCAGAACGTGCGCACGGCTGCGAACGCGGCGATGAAGTCGGTGGTGGAGCGGAACGGCCTCGGCCGCTTCCTCGCGCTGACGGAGTCGAAGGGCGCCTACTGCGCACATCCGCTCGGGGGCGCCCGAATGGCCGAGTCGAAGGACCTCGGCGTCGTCGACGACCACTGCGAAGCGTTCGACAACGAAGGCCTCTTCTGCATCGACTCCTCGGCGATCCCCACCTCGCTCGGTGTGAACCCGAGCCTCACGATCTCCGCCGTGTCAGAGCGAGCGGCGGAGCGACTTGTGAACCGAGGCACCGACTTCGGGCTGCCGAAGGCACCGCCAGGCTTCAGGCCACGAACCCCGGATGTCTATGTGGGCGACCGGGTAATACCAGCCAGCAGCTAGGAGCAAGCAAGCTAGGAGCTGGCCGTACCCTCTGCTACGGTGAAGCCGTTCGCCGAATGACTGACGACGAACCTCCTCGAAGTAAGAAGCCCCGGCCCAGCCTGGCGCGATGAACGTCGTGCTGCTCGTCGTGGTCGTCCCGCTGCTGATCGCGGTGAACGGCTTCTTCGTCGCCGCCGAGTACGCCCTCGTGCGATCGCGCATGGACCGGCTCGAGCAGCTCGAGCAGGAGGGCCGCAAGGGCGCAACGCTCGCGCGGATGCAGATCGAGCGCATCGACGAGTACATCGCCGCCTGCCAGGTGGGCATCACGCTCGCCTCGATCGGCATCGGCGCCGTTGGCGAGCCGGTGCTCGCACACTTCCTCGACGAGCTCGGCGACAACGTGCTCACGCACGGGCTGGCCATCGTCATCGCGGCGATCCTCGCCTACCTCTTGGTCTCCGCCCTCCACATCACCTTTGGTGAGCTCGCGCCGAAGATCTTCACCGTCGCCAAGCCCGAGACGGTGGCGATGCGCTCCGCTCGCCTGCTGCAGTTCTCGAGCGTCATCTTCAAGCCGGTGTCGGTCGCGCTGTCTGGCGCTGCGCAATTCGTCCTGCGGCCGTTCGGCATCAACGCGGAGGGCCTCGGTGAGGAGACCACCACCTCTGAGGACCTCAAGTTCCTGATCGCGCGCAGCGCCTCGGGCGGCACGCTCGACCCGGGCGAGGCGGTGATGCTCCGCGGCGTGTTCCACCTGCACGAGCAGGAGGCGCGCAATGTGATGACACCGATCCCCGCGGTGGTGACGGTTGACGTGTCGGAAACCGTGGAGGCCGCGCTCAAGCGCTGCGTGTCGTCCGGCCACACGCGCCTGCTCGTCACGGAGGACGAGAACACCGACCGGGTCCGCGGCATCGTGCACAGCAACTCGCTCGCGCGCCTGCTGATGACGCGCGGCGCGGACGCGTCGATCGAGTCCGTGGTGAAGGACGCGCCGATTGTTCCCGAGACGAAGCCGCTAGACGACCTGCTGGCGGACCTCCAGCGCGAGCGCAGCTCGATGGCCGTCGTGGTCGACGAGTACGGCCGCACCGCCGGCATCGTGACCGTGGAGGACATCATCGAGGAGGTGGTGGGCGAGATCACCGACGAGACGGACCCGGCCGGCGGCGCCGTGCGCCGGCTCGCGAACGGAGACTGGTACGTGCGCGGCCATGTGCCGATCACCGACCTGCAGGATTACGGGCTCGACCTGCCGATCGACTCCGACACCTACAACTCCGTCGGCGGCTACGTGTTCGGCGAGCTCGGACGGCTTCCCAAGCGCGGCGACATGGTCAACGCCAACGGCTATTCGCTGCGCGTGGAGTCCGTACGGGAGAACCGCATCGAGGCCGTGCGGATACGCGACCACACGCCAGCGCAGCGGGAGGACGGCGGGTCCGTCCGCGACGAGAGTTAGCTTGAACCGGCAAGAGCTCTTCCAGCCGCCAGGAGGTCTTGCCGATGTGGTCCGTGAAGCTCACCGATTCCCAGCGCGATGCGCTGCGGGCTCTCATCAAAGCCCAGGGGGAGGTGGGACCGTCGCTTACCGGCGGGCTCGAAGCGCTGGAGTTCGCGCGCTGGGATGACCTGCCCGAGGCCGAGCTCCCCTGGGAGCGCGTCGCGGAGCTGGCGAAGCTTCAGGGAATCGGCGAGGCGGACGTGGTGTGGGACCTCGCGTCCGGCCTGCCCACGCCCGTCAACCGGCCCGTGCCCCGCCGGCGTCCGCCGGCGCGGCGGCCACCGCCTCCGCCGCAGGCGCGCAAGGCAGCCTGAGCTCCGCCGGCTAGGGGTCGCGTAGCAGGAGCCGCGCCGTCGACTCCTCGATCCAGCGCTCCCCCTCGTCGAGCGACCAGCCGTGCCGGTGCCGCAGCTCGGACCAGAGCGTGAGTGAGCTGAGCGCGGCCAGGGTGGTGGCCGCGCGGGGGACGGTCATTCCCTCGCGGAGGGCGCCGAGCTTTGCCAGGCGCCGCGCGGCGATTTCGGTACCCGCGCGATGCCGCGCCATCCCGTCCTCCACCGCGGCGGCTGCCTCGGGCTCGACCGCCGCCGCGGACATGAGCGCCTCGATGAGGCCGCCGCAGCGCTCCTGGATCTGGCGCGAGATCTTCGCCCCGAGCGCGACGATGGCGCGCGGGTCGTCTGTCTCCCGCAGCTGTCTGCCGAGCTCGGCCACGCCGGCCTCTGCGTCGATCAGGTCGTTGAGGGCCAGCACGAGCTCGCGCTTCGAGCCGCAGCTCGTGTAGATCGTCTGAATGGCCACGCCCGCCTCGGCGGCGATATCGGCCATCGTGGTGCTCGCGTATCCGCGCTCCACGAACAGGCGCCGCGCCGCCTGGAGGATGTCCTGGCGCGTGGCCTCGGCCTGCCGCTGTCGGCGTGCTGACGTGTAAGTGGCCATTCGGTTGACAGCGTACCTATGACGCGATAAGCCTTCCAGTCATTAGATGTTCATTCTAGTGAACTGAATTCCGTTCTAAGGAGGATTCGCGTTGAGCCTTACACCTGCCTTACAGACGAGCACAGAAGTGTGTGTTCGCGCTCAGACGGAGCTCTTCGGGGAGGGCAGGGCGGAGCTCGCCGATGAGCTCGTCACCCCGGGATGCGTTGACCACACCGCGCCCGCCGATATTCCCTCCGGGCCGGAGGGGATCAAGGCCGTGGTTGGCTGGCTGCACCGCACCTTCTCCGATCTCCACTACGAGGTGGACGACGTGTTCGGCGCCGACGATCGCGTGGCGATCCGCTGCACGGTGACGGGCGTTCACAGCGGCGAGTTGGCAGGGCGCCCGCCCACCGGCCGCCGCTTCGAGGCGATGCAGATCCACATCTACCGGCTCGACAACGGACGCATCGCCGAGCACTGGGGAGCGCGGAACGACCTGACGATGCTGATGCAGCTCGGTCTGCTCGGCGGAGAGGAACCCGGCCATGTCTCGTGATCTTGTGAACAGTCGCTTTGCCGCGGTGGCCCGCGCGTGTCTCGTCGGCGCGCCGCTCTTGGCCATCGTCTCGGTGCTGCTCCAGCCGACGATGAACGACGATGGCGGCGCCGCTCAGCTGAGCGCGATGGCGGCGCATCACGGGAGGGGCGTGGCGGCGCTCGCCCTTCAGCTCGGCACGGTGGCTCTGCTCATCGTGGCGCTGCCGGCGCTGGCTTCGCTCGCCGCTCGCCGGCTTCCCGGCTGGTCCGCGATCGGTGCAGGGGTGGCCATCCTCGGCGTGCTCGTTCTCCTGTTCAGCGCGGCCCTCACCGCGGTGCAGCTCGAGATGGTCAGCGGCGGCCTCGACCGCGGGCAGATGCTCGCTCTCTCGCACCGGATGACGCACGGCGCCCTGGGCGCGGCAGGACCTCTGTCGATCCTGTTCACAATTGGCCTCCTGGTGCTCGCTGCCGCGCTCCGGCGCGCGGAGGCGCTCGGCACGGCCGCGGTGGCGGCGGTCGCGCTGGGGGCGATCCTCGAGCCGATCGGCTTCGCCGGCGGCGTGAGGGCCATCGCGGTGCTCTCGTTCGTGCTGCTACTCGGCGGCTTCGCCGCCGCAGCTCGTGTCTACTCGGGCTCGCCGGCTCCGGCGGCCGAACCGCTCGCGCCGCAGGCGGCCACTTAGGGCATTCCCGGCGCCGCCCCGGGCCGCGGTCGTTCCATCAGGCGCTCGGGCGGCGGGCCGAAGCCGAAGGGCTCGTAGAAGGCGGGGTCGTTGGTGTGAAGGACCCAGCGCACGTTTGCGTGGGGTCCTTCCACCACGGCCTCGCGCACGAGCGCGGCGCCGAGTCCGCGGCCGCGGAAGTCGGGATGCACGTAAACGTCCGCGAGGTAGGCGATCGAGTTCCCGTCCGTGACCACGCGGCAGAAGCCCGCCTGCCGTCCGTCGGGCGCATACACGCCGATCACGCGGGTGGATTCGCGCACGAGGCGCTCCACCGTCTCGCGCGGGCGCCCGATGGCCCAGTAGGCCTCCGTCGAGAGGAAGCGGTGCACCTCGCCGACGTCCACGCGCGAGCGCTCGTCATCGAGCTCGAAGCCGCCCTCGAGCTCCTTGCGCATCTACTTCGAGTAGTCGTAGAAGCCCGCGCCGCTCTTGCGGCCGAGCTTGCCCTCGCCCATCAGCGTCCGCACGGTCTGCGGGATGTCCACGCCGAGCGTCTCGCCGATGGCTGTGGACACGTCGAGGCCCACGAAGTCGAGCAGCGCCAGCGGGCCCATCGGGTGTCCGGCGCCCATCTTCATGCAGGCGTCGATCGCCTCAGGCTCGAGGCCGTCGCCCTCCTCGAGCAGCCGCACCGCGCTGAACAGGTACGGGAAGAGAAGGCGGTTCACCACGAACCCGGGAAGGTCTGGCACCTCCACCGGCTCCTTGCCGAGCGACTCGCAGAGCGCGCGGGCGCGGCTCTTCGTGTCCTCGCTGGCGGCGTCCGGGAAGGCGAGCTCGACGAGCTTCATCTTCGGCACCGGGTTGAACACGTGGATCCCGGCGAAGCGATCGGGACGTCCGCTGGCTTCGGCAAGCTTGTTCACCGACAGGGATGAGGTTGTGGAGGCGATCACCGCATCAGGCCCGAGGAGTTCGCCGAGCTCGCTCAGGATCTGACATTTGGTGTCCATCTCCTCGACGATGGCCTCGATCACGAGTGTGGACTCCGCAAGCTCGGCGATGTCCGTGACCACGTCCACGTGATCGCCCAAGCGCTCGCGCGCGCGGTCGGCGGAGTGCTCGCTCCGCGCCCATAGGACAAGGCCGGGATGCTGGTCGGCCGTCTGCGCCAAGCCGCGCGCGATGGCCCCGCTCCCGACTATCCCCAGCCGCTCTGTAAGCGTCGATTGACTCACGAGTCAACTCGGTACCCTACATATGAGGCGCACTTTTTGCGCAGACCCCTGAAACCCCAGGAGGTGGGCTCAGATGCCGATGGAGAACGGGCGCGAGGTGGTCATCGTCGAGGCGGTCAGGACGCCGGTCGGGCGCGGCCATCCCGAGAAGGGCTACTACAAGGACACGCACCCGAACGAGCTCCTCGGCAAGTGCTACACCGAGGTGATCGAGCGCGCCGGCATCCCGGCCGAGGAGGTCGAGGACGTCATCACCGGCTGCGTGCAGCAGTACGGCGAGCAGATGTTCAACGTCGGCCGCAACGCCTGGCTGCAGGCCGGGCTGCCGATCGAGACCCCGGCCACCACCGTCGACCGCCAGTGCGGCTCCGCCCAGCAGGCCGTGAACTTCGCGGCCGCGCTGATCGCCTCCGGCGTGCACGACGCCGTGATCGGCAGCGGCGTGGAGCACATGGGGCACATTCCCATGGGTGTCGGGTTCAAGTGGGTGGACGAGGTTGGCTCGCCGTGGCCCGAGGAGCTGATGGCGAAGTACGACCTCGTGCCGCAGGGCATCTCCGCCGAGCTGATCGCAGACCAGTGGGAGATCCCGCGCTCCGAGCTCGACGAGATCGGCATGCGCTCGCACCAGCTCGCCCACAAGGCCACGGAAGAGGGCCGCTTCGAGCGCGAGATCATCCCGTTCCAAGTGAACGGCGACACCTACGAGACCGACCAGGGCATCCGTCCGGACACGAACCTCGAGGCGCTCTCTCAGCTCAAGCCGGCGTTCAAGCCGGATGGAAAGATCACGGCGGGCAACTCGTCCCAGATCTCCGACGGCGCTGCCGCCGTGCTGCTCATGGAGCGGAAGAAGGCCGAGTCGCTCGGACTCAAGCCGCGGGCGAAGATCCTCGACCAGACGACCGTTGGCGTGGATCCCGTGATCATGCTCACAGGGCCGATCCCTGCCACGCGGAAGCTGCTCGACCGGAACAAGATGCAGATGTCCGACATCGATCTCGTGGAGATCAACGAGGCGTTCGCCTCGGTCGTGGCCGCCTGGCGCCGTGAGCTCGAGCCGGACATGGACCGCGTGAACGTGAACGGCGGGGCAATTGCGCTCGGGCATCCGCTCGGGTCGACGGGTGCCAGGTTGATCACCACACTGCTGCACGAGATGGAGCGCTCGGACAAGGAAGTGGGCCTCGTGACCATGTGCTGCGGCGGCGGCCTCGGCACCGGCACGTTGCTCCAGCGAGTCTGAGCTTCCTCCGTTTCCGGCGCCGAGTAACGGGTAGGCACGACGGGTGGCGGTGCAAACCAACGGCACGCTGCTTGCTGATCGCTACCGGGTGATTCGGCGCCTCGGCTCGGGCGGCGCCGCAACGGTCTTCCTCTGTGAGGACGAGCGCCTTGGCCGCAAGGTGGC
>DATEPK010000043.1:0-11395 GCA_035273245.1 Thermoleophilaceae bacterium | reverse complement strand
TCGCGCCTCGCCGACGACAAGCGCCAGGACATCCGCATCGAGGCGGCGCTCGCGAAGCTCTACGCCTCGGAGATGGGCTGGAAGATCCTCGACGAGCTGATGCAGATCCGCGGCGGCCGCGGCTACGAGACCGCCGAGTCGCTCAAGGCGCGCGGCGAGAAGCCGGTGCCCGTTGAGCAGGCGCTGCGCGACATGCGCATCAACCGCATCTTCGAGGGCTCCACCGAGATCATGCATCTCTTCATCGCGCGCGAGGCGGTGGACCAGCACCTGTCTGTGGCGGGCGACATCCTCGACCCCGAGGTGGCCGCCGGAGACAAGGCCAAGGCCGCGATGCAGGCCGGCGCCTTCTACGCCAAGTGGCTGCCGTCGCTCGTGGTGGGTGACGGTCAGAAGCCCGGCTCATACTCCGAGTTCGGCTCGCTCGCACCGCAGCTCCGCTACGTGGAGCGGAACGCGCGCAAGCTGGCCCGCGCCACCTTCTACGCGATCGGCCGCTACCAGGCCGGGCTCGAGAAGAAGCAGGCGCTGCTCGGCCGGATCGTGGACATCGGCGCCGAGCTGTTCGCCATGGCGTCCGCGGTGGTGTACGCGAACACGATCAAGCAGGAGAACCCGGAGCGCGGCGAGAGCGCGTTCGAGCTTGCGGAGCTTTTCTGCAGTCAGGCGCAGCGCCGCATCGCCGAGCTCTTCCACGCTCTGCGGGCCAACGACGACGCCCACAACTACAAGGCCGCGCAGAACGTGCTCGAGGGTCGCTACACGTGGTTCGAGGAGGGCATCCCGGACCCGTCGGGCGAGGGGCCGATGTTCGCCGAGCAGCCCGACGCGGTGAAGGACGAGCAGTCCGCAGCCCAGGCGCAGAACGGCGGCGACGGCGCCAAGGAGAGCAAGGAGCCGGTTACGACGAAGGTGCAGTAGGCGGGCGGGGAGCTCAGGCGGCCACTTCGGCGCGCAGCGCCGGCGCCACCTGCTTCGCCAAGAGCTCCATCGTCTGGAAGTCGTACGGCGCCGAGGCGCCCAGCAGGAAGTCGGGTGAGCCGCCGAGCTCGGCCCATGGCTTGAGCGCCTCGACAAGTTCGTCCGGCGTGCCGACGAACCAGGTGAAGCGCGAGGGCCCGGCGGCCTCGATCTCCTTGCGCCGCTCGGCCACGCCGGCCTCGTCCTCGGCGAGCGCCGCGCGCAGCGTGATCGACTTGCGGATGTCGGCCGGGTCGCGGCCGACGTCGGCGCAATGCTGCGACAGCACGTCGAGCTTGTGCTTGAAGGTGTCGATGTCGCCGAAGAAGGTGTTCCAGATGTCGCCGTGCTCGGCCACGATCCGGAGCGTGCGCTTCTCACCCGAGCCGCCGATCACGAGCGGCAGGTGGTCCTGCACCGGCTTGGGATCCATCTGCGCGTCCTTCAGCCGGTAGTGCTTGCCCTCGAAGCTGAACTGATGGTCCTTCGACCAGAGGCCGCGCATCACGCGGCAGGCCTCATCGAGCATGTCCATCCGCACGCCGATGCGCGGGAACGGGATGCCGTATTGCTCGTGCTCCTTCTCGAACCAGGCGGCGCCCACTCCGTACTCGCATCGGCCGTGGGAGATGTGGTCGATCGTCGCGGCCATGTTCGCCGCCACCGCGGGATGCCGGTAGGTCACGCCCGTAACGAGCATGCCCACGCGGATCTTCGTGGTGTGCGCGGCGAGCGCCGCCATCAGCGTGACGCCCTCGAAGCAGCCGCTGTCCGGGTCGCCGTAGATCGGCATGAAGTGGTCGAACACCGACACCCAGTCGTAGCCCAGCTCCTCGGCCCGCTGCCACATCTCGAGCAGCTGGTCGAACGTCGCGTTCTGAGGCCCGGCGTGAATGCCGAAGCGGATTTGATCCCCAAAGACCTGCACGGCCTGCGAAGGATACGCTCCGATCGTGTCCGGCTCGCGGCCGCTCCTGATCGTCGACGCTCCATCCCTGCTCTACCGCGCGTTCTTCGCCCTGCCGAAGTCGATCAAGGGCAGCGCCGGCACCTCTGTCAACGCGCTGCTCGGCACGGCCAACCTCATCCTGCGCGAGGTGGAGGCGCACAACCCGCGGGCCGTCGTTCTCTGCTTCGGGCCCGACGCGGCCGAATATCGAGTCGAGCTCTACGCGCCCTACCACGCACAGCGGCCGCCGGTGCCCGACGAGCTGGCGCCGCAGTTCGACGCCGCCCCCGAGTTCTTCTCGTCCTTCGGCTGGACGTCGGCGATCTCGGAAGACCACGAGGCCGATGACGTGATGGGCTCGCTCGCGCTGGCCGAGGAGGAGGCGGGCGGCGAGGCGCTGATCCTCACGGGCGACCGAGACATGTTCCAGTGCGTGACCGAGCGCGTGAAGGTGCTCTACCTGAAGACCGGCGTGAAGGGCGGCGAGGTGGTGGACGCCGACGAGGTGAAGCGCCGCTACGGCGTGCCGCCCGAGCTGGTGCCCGACTTCATCGCGCTGCGCGGCGACCCGTCAGACGGCATCCCCGGGGCGAAGGGCGTGGGCGAGAAGACGGCTGCCGACGTGCTGCGGCGGAACGGCTCGCTCGAGGCGGCGATCAAGAACGCCGTCCGCGAGCGGCCGGCGCGGCTGTCCGGCGCGCTGAGCGAGAGCGCCGACGAGCTGCGCATGTTCAAGGACCTCGCCACCCTTCGCACCGTGAAGGTGAAGCGCCCGAAGGACCGCGATACGGACTACAAGCGGGCGGCGAAGGCGGCAAGCGAAGCTGGCATGGGGGCGCTCGCGAAACGGCTGGACAAGGCCGTAGGTTAGTCCTTGCACACCCCCAAAGGGGGGTTAGCCGTACCGCAGCTCGCAGATCGCCCATTATCTTGCTCCTTGGCCCAATGACTCGCCGTCGGTCCGTCAGTGCCCTGGCCGCAGCCGCGGCTTTTCTGGTGCTCGCCCTGTGCGGGAGCGCGCATGCGTCCACGCGCGTGTACTGGGTGGCCGCTGTGCCCACGAACTGGAACGTCATCCCGAACCAGAAGGACGCGATGAGCGGCAAGACCTTCTCGCCGGCGGACACGGTCTTCCCCACCGTGGTCTACCGGCGCTACTCGCCGCACTGGCGCAAGGCGCTCGCGAACAACCCGCGCTCGGTCACGGACGGCGGCCTCATTCCCGGGCCTCTACTACACGCGCGCGTGGGAGACCGCATCGTCGTCCACTTCAAGAACATGGACACGCTGCGGCACGACCCCCATTCGATGCACTTCCACGGCGTCTTCTACCGGCCGAGCTCGGACGGCGCCTACATCCCCGGCTTCTCCGGCCGTGACGCGGACGTGAAGGTGGGCCAGACCTGGACCTACCGGCTGAAGGCGGTGAGCGACTCCGCCGGCGTCTGGCCCTACCACGACCACTCGATGTCGATGGAGGACTCGATCGCCGGCGGCATGTACGGCGCGCTCTCGATCCTCGGGAGGCACGAGCGCCGCCCCGATCGCGAGTTCCTCGTCTACTTCAACATGCTCCACGGCTTCATGACGATCGACGGGCGCGCCTTCGTGGGCAACACGCCGATCTTCAGGGCGAAGGTGGGCCAGCTAGTGCAGTGGGACGTGCTCACCCTCGGTGATGACTTCCACACCTTCCACGTGCACGGGCACCGCTGGGTGGGTCCGGGCGGGATCCCGCAGGACACGAAGACGATCGGCCCCGCCGAGAGCTTCCGCGTGCACTGGCGCGAGGACAACCCGGGCACCTGGCTCTACCACTGCCACGTGGAGAGCCACATGATGGACGGGATGATCGGCCTCTACCGAGTGAGCCGATGATCGGGCGGGTGGCGGCAGCCGCAGGTGTAGCGGCCGCGCTCGCGCTCCCGTCCGCAGCCGCCGCGGACGTGACTGACGTGGGGATCCTGAACAGCGCATTCGGGCAGAGCAAGGCCACGGTGCTCACTGGGGACATCGTTCAGTGGAACAACCAGAGCCTGCGCCAGCACACCGTCACGGCGCGCGATGGCTCGTTCGCCTCCGGCCCGATCAACGTGAGCGGGGACTACTCGCATAGCTTCCCCACGGCGGGCACCTACGCCTACTACTGCCAGATCCACCCGTTCATGAACGGCGAGGTGGACGTGTACGCGCTGCTTTTGCACGGTCCCACCGACCCGGTGGGACGCGGCAGCCAGGTGACGCTCGGCGGCCGCGCCCAGGCCGGCACGAGCAGCGTGGAGATCCAGGCGGACTCCGGCTCCGGCTTCGCGCCCGTGGCCACCGCGGCCGTGGACGGCTCGGGCGCCTTCCACGTGACCTTGCCCGCCAACGCCACAGCGAGCTACCGCGCCGTGGGCGCGGCGGGCACCAGCCCGGTGGTGAAGGTGCTCGTGATCGACCGCAAGCTGCTGCTGCACGCGTCCCGCTCGCGGCGCGGCCGCGGCGATCTTCTGCGTGTGCGCACGGTCCCGCCGGACCCGCACGCGATCGTGGTGCTGCAGCTCGACCTGCGCGAGCGCTTCGGCTGGTGGCCGTCCAGCCGGCGGCGACTCGACTCGCGCGGCGGCACCGTCTTCCACGCGCCCCGGGGCGCCCGGGCCCGGGTGGCGGTCACGCTGCCCGACGGCTGGACGCCCGTGATCACGAGCCCACCGCTGCGGCTACCGCGGCACTGACAAGGACTTCCCAATGGGGAGAAGTGAGGCCAACCGCGCCAGAGGTTCCGGCGCAGAAAGGAAGTACATGAGTAGGAACAAGCTCATTGCCGGTGCCGTCACGCTGAGCGTGGCGCTCGGCGTCAGCGGCGTAGCGGTCGCCGCGAAGGGCGGCTCGGCGCCGGCCAAGGCGACCATCAAGGTCAGCCAGAAGCTCAAGATGAAGCCCAACCGCTGGATCCAGGACGGGCTGAGGTGGGACAAGGACGTCTACCACGTGCGCTCGGGCGGCACGCTCCACATCGTGAACACCGTGGCCACCGAGGGCCCGCACACGTTCTCCGTGGTGAAGAAGAGCCAGCTGCCGCGGACCGCGGCACAGACGTTCGGCTGCCGGATCTGCGGGAAGATCGCGCAGGAGCTCGGCGCTGATCCGAACGATCCGAACTCGCAGCCGCAGTTCCAGTACGCCGAGAACGGCGTGGGGACGAACACCCCGCCGAACGTCGACCGTCCTGGCGACACGGGCGTCACCGGTCCCGGCAAGAGGGGCGAGTCGATCGACCTGAAGGTGACCGCGAAGAAGGGCACGACGCTCTACTTCCTGTGCGCCATCCATCCCTGGATGCAGGCGAAGGTGATCGTCGGCTAATTGACGCTGACGTAGTTCCGAGGGAGGGGCCCGGCCTGCGCCGGGCCCCTTCTCGTTGCGAGCATGTGCTGGTGGGAATCATCGAAGTCGACACACCGCACGGACCGGCACGCGTGCATCTCGAGCCGGTGAAGAAGCCGGTTGCCGCGCTCGTGCTGGGGCACGGGGCCGGCGGCGGCGTTGAGGCGCGGGATCTCGTCGCTGTAGCCGAGGTCGCGCGCGCGCAGCGGATCACCGTGGCGCTGGTGGAGCAGCCTTACAGAGTGGCCGGGCGCCGCAGCCCCGCGCCCGCCCGGCAGCTCGACGCCGCGTGGCTCGCGGTCGTGGGCCGGCTGCGCGAGAAGGAGCTACGCGGCCTTCCGCTGATCTGCGGCGGCCGCTCGTCAGGCGCGCGAGTGGCGTGCCGCACGGCCGCAGAAATCGAACCGATCGGGGTGCTCTGCCTCGCCTTCCCGGTCCATGCGCCCGGCAAGGGCGACGATCCGTCGAAGAGCCGCCTGCCCGAGCTCGACGCGGTGAAGGTGCCGACACTCGTGGTGCAGGGAGAGCGCGACCCCTTCGGCATGCCACCGGACGGACCCAACCGGCAGGTGGTGCGCGTGCCCGGCGACCACTCCCTCAGGAACACCGAGCCCGTGACGGCCGCGGTTACCGGCTGGCTCGCGAGTGAGATGGGGGGAGCAGGATTCGAACCTGCGTAGGCTAAGCCAACGGGTTTACAGCCCGTCTCCTTTAACCACTCGGACATCCCCCCGAGCGGTGCTCGATGATAGACGGGCCGCACCCAACCGTCCCTATAGGACGGCCGGGCGCAGCTCGTAGCGGTCGCCGAGCACCTGGGTCGCGACGGCCAGCCAGAGACCTCCGAGGACTATTGCTCCGCCGGGATTGACCAGGATGCCGACGACGGTGCCGCCCGCCAGGACGAACGCGAGCCAGCGGGGAAGCGCGCCAGCGTGATGCATCGCCACGGCGTACCCGATGGTGCCCAGCACCCAGGCAAGGACGGCGATCGGGAAGACCGGGCCGAGCGCGTCCTGTCCCCGGACGAGCGTTGCGAAAGCGACGACGCCGAGAGCGCCCTGCCCGCAGACGGCAACGCGGAACGACCAGGTACCGAGCGCCCGTAGATCGCGCTCCTGGCGAAGGTGGAGCGCGAACAGCCCCGCCAGCGTGAGCAGTAGACCGAGCGCGAACGCCGCTTCGATCAGGTAATCGGCGGCACCGCTGAAGTGGTCGTGCTGATGGTGGGCCAGCTCCAGTGCCCCTTCGCTGACGAAGGCGAGCGCGCCCGTGGCCGCCACGGCGCGTAGCAATTTGCCTGACATGAGTCCTCCTGAATGTGCGAGTTGAACCATTGCCGGGCCAAGGTACGTTCGTCCGCGCCCTCTGTCGTCAGGGGCAGAGCGGATTTGCGGGTCCGCCGCGCGGGTGATCCCGCGGGTCGCTCGATCACCCGCGCGAGGGACGCGCCTCCGCCATCTTTGGCTCTACGCTCACCCCGTTGAGGACGAGGGTTCACGAGCTACTGGGCAGGATCGATGTGCGCGCGCCGGACGCGGCGCTCGCCCTTGCGATCACGGCGCTGCTCCAGGCGGAGCTCTGGCTTGGCGAGCGCTACCAGGGCTCGCGCGCGTTTCCAGGACCGAGGGCAGCTGACGCCGTCTTCCTCGCCATCGCGGGCCTCGCGCTCGCGTGGCGGCGGCGCTTCCCGGTCGCGGCGTACGCGGTCGTGATGAGCGCGCTGTCGCTCGAGTCGATCGTCGGCGGCGGCCCGGAGGCAGGCGGGTCGTTCCTGATCCTGCTCGTCGCCGTCTATTCGGCAGCCGCCTATGGAGATCGCCTGCTCCTGATCGCGGCGATCGCGGCAGCCACCGTCGCGCTGCATGACGTCACGGACCCGTTTGTCCAGGGAGTCGGAGATGTCCTCTTCGCTCCGCTGTTTGCGATCGTGGCCTTCGGATTCGGCCGCGCCGTGCACGGGCGCCGGCTGCGCGCGTCGTTGCTCAGAGAAGAGACGACTCGGCTCCAGTCCGAGAACGAGGAGCGAGCCCGGCAGGCGGTGGCGGAAGAGCGATCCCGCATCGCCCGCGAGCTGCACGACATCATCGCCCACAGCGTCAGCCTGATGGTGGTGCAGGCGATCGCCGGCCAGCGAGCCGAAGGCGCCGAGGCCAACGGCTCCGCACGACGAGCGCTCGCGTCGATTGAGTCCACAGGCCGACAGGCGATGGCGGAGATGCGGCGGCTTCTTGCGATCCTCCACGAGGCGGACGACGCGGTCGCTCCTCCCCAGCCCGGCCTCGACCAGCTGCCCGCCCTCATCGACGAGGTGGAGCACGCGGGCCTGGACGTTGAGCTCGTGGAAACAGGGCAGCGCCCGCCGCTCGCGCCCGGACTCGAGCTGGCCCTCTACCGGATCACGCAGGAGGCGCTGACGAACTCACTGAAGCACGCGGGCAACACGCGCGTGGAGATCGAGCTCGGCTACGAGCCGCACGCGGTCGGATTGCGCGTCCGCGACCATGGCGGCAGCGGCAGCCAGCGCGACGACGCGTGGAGCGGCGGCAAGGGCCTGGCCGGCATGCGGGAACGAGCAGCGATCTACGGCGGCGAGCTGCGGGCGGAGCGGCGAAACGGCGGCTTCGAGCTGGAAGTGCGGCTGCCGCTCGCCGAAAACGGCGCATGAGCATTCGGCTGTTGATCGCGGACGACCAAGAGCTCGTACGCACAGGGTTGCGCCTCATCGTGGAGTCCGAGCAGGACCTCCAGGTGGTCGGGGAAGCCGCAGACGGGGAGGATGCAATCCGGAAGGCGCGGGCGTTCCGCCCGGACATCGCCTTGATGGACATCCGCATGCCTGGAACCGACGGCATCGAGGCCGCACGCCAGATCGTTCAGTCCGTCGGCGCGACCCGCGTGATCGTGCTCACGACGTTCAGCGCGGACGAGTACGTGTTCCAGGCGCTGGCGGCGGGAGCGAGCGGGTTCCTGCTGAAGGACGGGCCCGCCGATGAGCTGATCCGAGCGATCAGGATCGTCGCCGCGGGCGACAGCCTGCTCTCGCCGTCCGTGACCACCGGCGTGATCAGACAGTTCGCGCAGCGATCACCCATCCGCGACCAGCCTGGGCGAGACGATCTGACAGAGCGCGAGCTCGAGGTGTGGAAGCTGCTCGCGCGCGGGCTCTCGAACGCGGAGATCGCCGACCAGCTCATCGTGGGCGAGGCGACCGTGAAGACGCACGTCGCGCGTGTGCTCAACAAGCTCGGCCTGCGGGACCGCACGCAGGCCGTGATCGCGGCCTACGAATCCGGCCTGGTCCGACCTGGCGACTCGCCCGGCTAGACGGACGCGTCCTTGAGGCGCTGTGCCTCGGGCAGGTTCTCGAGCTTCTTGAGCGTGTTGTTCTCGATCTGGCGGATGCGCTCGCGGGTGACGCCGAAGGCGCGGCCCACCTCCTCGAGGGTGCGCGCTTGGTGGCCCTTCAGGCCGAAGCGCATCTCGATCACCTCGCGCTCGCGCGCGGGCAGCGCCTCCAGCGCCTTGCGCACGTTCTCGCGGCGCAGGTTCTCCACGGCCAGCTCGAACGGGGATTCCGCCGTTTCGTCCTGCACGAAGTCGCCGAGCTCCGAGTCCTCCTCCTCGCCGATCGGCTTCTCGAGCGACACGGGCAGCTGCGACATGCGAAGGATGTCCTTCACCTCACGCGCTGTGCACTCGAGCTCCGCGGCAATCTCGTCCGGCGTGGGCTCACGGCCAAGATCCTGCACGAGCTGGCGCTCCACGTGCACGACCTTGTTGAGCTTCTCGACCATGTGCACGGGGATGCGAATGGTGCGCGCCTTGTCGGCGATCGCCCGCGTGACCGCCTGGCGGATCCACCACGTGGCGTAGGTGGAGAACTTGTAGCCGCGGCGGTAGTCGAACTTCTCAACGGCACGGATGAGCCCGAGCGATCCTTCCTGGATCAGGTCCAGGAACGTCAGGCCCCGTCCGAGATATCCCTTAGCGATCGAGACGACGAGGCGCAGGTTGGCCTCGATCATGTGCTGCTTCGCGGCCATGTCGCCGCGCTCGATGCGCTTCGCGAGGTGGACCTCCTCCTCGGCGGTGAGGAGCCCGACGCGTCCGATCGAACGCAGGTACAGCCGCAGGGAGTCGAGGCTCGGCTCGACGGTGAGGTCGATCTCGACCTTCTTCGGCGCCGACGGGTCCTTGTCCGCGGCGGCGGTCGGCTCGGCCGGCGCCATCGGCTTGCCGTCCTGGTTGAGCACGTCCACCCCATGTTCCTCGAGGTGCGAGTGCAGCTCCTGCAGCTGCTCCTTCGTCACCTCGACCTCCTCGAGGCAGGTGGCGATCTCCTCGAAAGTCAGGTAACCGCGCTCCCGGCCCTCCGCGACGAGAGTGGCGAGCTCCTCGATATCGGCGAACGGCGTATCGACCTCCGCCGCCTCGAGAGCCACCTGTTCCTTTGCGCTCAAACCCTCTCTCCTCAGGTGCGAATTGGAATGGGTCGGAGGGCGTGACCACCGGTCAACCCCGCGACGGTTCTCTATGTCGTGTGTGCGCGGCGTAGGCCGCGATGGGCCGAGCCAGTTGTCTCAGGGGGTGCGTTAGCCCCTTGCATCGAGCCTTTGGCCACTATACCTCCGATTGCGCGGATTGCCACCACCTTCGAACGACTATCTTGAGGACCTGCGATGAGCGACGCGAGCCGCAGCACGGGCGTCCCCCTGGAGGACGTGCAGGCGCGCCGGCCGAGCTCCCATGTCTCGCTTTCGCGAGTGGGTGTGACGGGCGTGGAGAAGGTCGTTCGCATTCGCGCGAACGGGGACGAACAGCTCTTCTACGCCGAGCTCGAATGCTTCGTGGACCTCGGTCCGCACCAGAAGGGCGCGCACATGTCTCGCTTCGAGGAGACGGCGAACGAGGCGATCGACGAGGTGGTGCTGGGCGAGGCGTTCAAGGCTGAGACGCTTGCGTCTCACATCGCCGAGCGGGTGCGCGAGCGCCAGGGCGCGGCCCGCGCGGAGGTGTCGATCAGGGCGCGCTACCCGGAGTACAAGCCGGCGCCGGTGTCGGGCGCGCGCACGCAGGAGATCTACACGATGCTCGGAACCGCGGTGGCGTCCGAGGCCGGCACGCGCCGCCTCATCGGAGTGCAGGCTCAGGGCATGACCGCCTGCCCGTGCGCGCAGGAGCTGGTCATGGCGCGCGCGAGCGAGCGGCTCGCCGCGGATGGCTTCACTGACGACGAGATCGAGCGCGTGTTCGAGCACGTGCCCGTGGCCACTCACAATCAGCGCGGTCTCGGCACGCTGTACGTCGGCTGTCCGGAGGGATGCACGGAGTCGATCGAGGCCATGCGATTGCTCGCCATCGTCGAGGATTCGATGAGCTCAGAGATATACGAGCTGATGAAGCGCCCGGACGAGGTGGAGGTCGTGGAGAAGGCACACCGTCGCCCGCGCTTTGTCGAGGACTGCGTGCGCGAGATGATCCGCATGGCGGTGGACGAGTTCCGCGGGTTCGGCGAAGGGGCGTTCGTCTTCGCCCGCCAGGAGAACCTCGAGACGATCCACCAGCACAACGTGGTGGCGGAGCACTACGGCCTGATCGGCGAGCTCGACCGCGAGCTGCGCTCGGAGGAGCCGGCGGCCACGCACACGACGATGCGCGATTGGCTGCATCGTCCATAGCGGCGACCTCTTGATCGAACATTCGTGGAGCGCGCGTCCGCGGCTTTCAGTGCGCGTGCGCGGGCACCGACGCCTCCCCCAAGGAGGTGGCAAAGATGCCCTCTACGACAACCCGTCTCTCTCAGGATGCCGCGATCGTCCTGGGTCTGGCGCGCACCGCCGTCCCGTTCGCGGCGGGCAGAGAAGACGAAGCCGAGCGCTGGGCGCGAGTGCTGCGCATGCACGGCCAGGTTGGCCACGCGATGCAGGCGCTCGGCCTCAGCGAGGCGCCGATCGAATCACCCGCTGCGCCACGTGCCGTGCGCCTCGGCCGGCGGCGCGAGGACCCCGGCGCCATCGTGGACGAGGTTGAGGCCCGCGCCACCCAGCTAGCGGCGGAGCGGCGCGCACAGCTCGTGAGCACCGTCGACGTGTTCTTCGCGCTGCTCGACATCTA
>DATEPK010000042.1:0-5219 GCA_035273245.1 Thermoleophilaceae bacterium | reverse complement strand
AATTTGAGGTCATAGGTCAGAGGTCATAGGCCAGAGGCCAGGAGGTTTCTCCAAGTGTCACCCAATCTGCAGGCTATAGCTGCACTTTGGGATGACACCTGGATTCGAGCCGCCGTAATTGCTGCAGTAAGCGCAGCGGCTCAGGCAGCCGCCAGCAGCTTCTCCGCCTCCGCCAGATCCTCAGGCGTATTCACGCTCTGGACGAGGCGGGCCGGGAACGCCACGCGGGTTGGATCCAACGCTTCCACCGCGTCTGTGAGCCTGCCGTTCATCGGTGCGGATCGGAGCGTCTCCAGGGCGCTTCCCGCGTAGAGACCGAAGGTCGGTTGGAGTACGCCATCGGCGGCCGCCACCACCGCGGCACCCTTCGGCGGCGTCCCCAGAAGCGATCGGCAGGCTTCCGCCGTCACGAACGGCATGTCCGCCGCGCACACCAGCACGGGCGCGCCGTCCGCTTCCGAGAGGGCGAAGACGATGCCCGCGAGCGGGTGCTGCGGCTCGTCCGGCTCGTCCCAGCGCTCGACGCCGTCGAGCGGCGGCAGCTCGGTGCCGCGCTTGCATACCACGGCCACGCGGTCGCACACGGCCGCGAGCGCCGCCACGGGGTACGAGAGGAGCGGCCGCCCGGCCAGCAGCGCGGCCGGCTTGCTCGCCTGGCCGAGGCGCGAGCCCCGTCCGCCGGCCAGCACCGCGCCTATCAATGGCCTCTCCGCGCCACCGGGGCTATGCTGCCACACCCCGTGGGCGTAGGGACCTTCATCTCCGCCGGCCGCTCGCTCGAGACCGCGCTGCAGCGTGTCGAGCGCGCCGAGAGCCTCGGCTACGAGTCCGTGTACACCACTCACATCGCGGGCCGCGACTCGCTGATCGTGCTGGCCGCGTACGCAACGCGCACCGAGCGCATCAAGCTCGGCACCGGCGTGCTACCCATCTACTCGCGGACGCCCGTGGCCACGGCGCAGGCCGCCGCGACGATCGACGAGCTCTCGGGCGGCCGGATGGTGCTCGGCCTCGGTGTGGCGCACCAGGTGACGGTGGAGAACTGGTTCGGCACCACGATCGGCAAGCCCGTGGCGGAGATGCGCGAGTACGTGAGCGCCATCCGCGCGATGTTCCGCGGTGAGGACCCGCCGCAGGGCGAGAAGTTCCCCACCCGCTTCCGATTCATGGGCTACGAGCCGCGGCCTGATCTTCCCGTCTACATCGCCGCCCTCTCCCCCGCGATGCTCCGCCTTGCCGGGCAGATGGGCGACGGCGTGATGCTGTGGCTCTGCAACCCGGACTACATCCGTGACGTCGTGGTGCCCGAGGTCACGAAGGGGCGCGAGCGCGCGGGCAAGACGCTCGACGGCTTCGACATCGTCGCGGCAGTGCCTGCGGCGGTCACCGAGGACCCGGACACGGCCCGGGCGTCGCTGCGCAGCGACCTCATCCCCTACTTCTCACTGCCCTTCTACCGGGCGATGATCGAGCGTTCGGGCTACGGGGACGAGATCGGCGCCTTCGACGAGGCGATGAAGCGCGGCGACACCGAGGCGGCCGCTGCCGCAATCTCTAACCGCTTCCTCGAGCAGCTCGCCGCCGTGGGCAGCGCCGCAGAGGCGGAAGCCGCGGTCCGGCGCTATCTGGAGGCGGGCACAACCTCGCCCTGCCTCGGCGGCGTGCCGCGCACGGACTTCGACGTCACTCTCAAGGCTCTCGCCGGCCTCAGCGTGCAATTGCGCTGACCGGGTAAGCGCCGCTCTGCAGGCAAAACGGCGGCCGCGCTGGTCGCTCGCCCAGACCACGGAGCATAATGAACGAATGGAAGGTTCAGCCAGGGACTCGATAGGCACGGCTTCGAGCTGGCTTCGGTGCTACCGCTGCTGGTCTCAGAACCTCGAGGTTCAGGTGCATTACGAAGGCGTGCTGAAGGTCGATCCGGAGACCGCCGAGGCGGTGGACCCGGTCGAGGAGGTGCAGGAGGCCGTGGTCCAGTGCCTCGACTGCCTCCACGACCAACCGCACCTCAACCTCACCTTCTATGAGGAGAACGGCCGCCGGATCAGCAAGATCGAGGCCGTTGAGGACCGCTGGGAGCGAATGGTTGCCGGCACTCCGTGGGTGGCCTCCTGCACCGTGACGGTGGACGGCGAGCAGGTGGAGAGCTGCTCGGGCCCGGATGCCGCGGACTCGCTCGCGTTCGGCGCATTCGGTGACCACGGCACGCGCGAGTTCTTCACCCACGTGCGCTTCCACAAGCACGAGGGCGACCAGATCGTGATCCACATGCTCGTCGAGCTCTACGCGCGCTCTGCCGAGGAGGCCGCGGAGGTGCTCGAGGACGCCGCCCGCGGCGACCTCGCCATCACCTCACTCGCCGAGGAGTCGCGCCCGCCCGCCGCGGCCACCGGCTCAGACGGCCAGCACTAGGGGAGAAACCCCTCCAGCCTGAGCAGGAACTCCTTGCGCTCGGGGCCGCCGCCGTAGCCGCCCAGCGATCCGCCGGTGCGGAGGATGCGGTGGCAGGGCACGACGATCGGGATCGGGTTGGCGCCGAGCGCATTCCCCGCCGCACGCACCGCGCGCTCGTTGCCCGCCTTCGCGGCCATCTGCCGGTAGGTGCTCACCTCGCCGTACGGCACCTTCGCGGTGGCCCGGAGGATGCGCTGCGTGAAGCCCTTCGAGAGGCTCCAGTCGAGCGGTACGTCGAATCGGGTCCGCCGCCCGTCGAAGTACTCGTCGAGCTCGCGCCGCACCGGATCGAGCCGTGCGGGCGCCTCGAGCACGCGTGGCGAGAGCTTCCGCGTGAGGCGCTCGAGGTACAGGTCGAGCTCCCTGCGCCCCTCGAAGCCGAGCTCAACGAGCCCGCGCTTCGTGGCCGCCAGCAGCAGCGGCCCCACGGGCGAGTCCTCCACGGTGTACGCGATGTCGAGCAGGCCCTCGGCCTCCGCCCGCGCGGCGAACCGTTCAGCCGCCCCCCGCGACGCGTCCTTCGGTAGCTCGAGCTTCATGACTGCCACGCCTTTCTCAGTTGTCTGATTCCCTCGCTCACCCGCTGCCGTGCCGCCTCCTCGCTCGTGCCGAGCGCCGCGGCCACGTCGCTGTACGGCAGATCCGCCGCGAAGCGGTAGAGCAGTGCCTCCCGCTGCGAGGCGGGCAGGCCGCGCGCCGCGGTCCACACGTCTCCCTGCTCGGCCGGGTGGCCGTCGGTCACCGCCACCTCGGGCACCTCCTCAACCGGCAGCGCCCGCCGCTTGCGCGCGCGGATCGCGTCTATGGCCTTCCGGTTCGCGATCGTGAGCGCCCAGGCCCGAAGGTTCGAGTCGGGCCTCAGGCGCGGATAGGCCCGCAGCGCGGAGATGAACGTCTCCTGGAAGACATCTTCCGCGTCATCCGGGCCGATCATGGCAACCAGATAGCGGAAGACAGTCTCCCGCTGGGCATCCAGAAAGGCTTGGAACGGAGGCAAGCTCACCGTCTACGAAACGCTACGCATGCGCGGAATGTGAGCCGGGCAACCTAGGATTTGTGTGAGGCGTCTCTTCGCGAGCGGAGCATCCATCCGCCTATTCATGGTTGACTCTCCAGTCAACAGCAACCTCGAAGGAGTAGAACCGACCGTGCCAGATACCGCTACCGCCCCCACGAAGAACAAGCAGCTGCTCGACTGGGTGCAGGAGGTGGTAGCCCTCACTGAGCCTGCCGACGTGCATTGGTGTGACGGCTCCGAGGAGGAGTACGACCGGCTCTGCCAGCAGCTCGTCGACGCGGGCACCTTCACCCGGCTGAACGATGAGCTCCGGCCTAATTCCTATCTCGCGCGCTCTGACCCGGAGGACGTCGCGCGCGTGGAGGACCGCACCTTCATCTGCGCCCCGACCGAGGACGAGGCGGGGCCGAATAACAACTGGCGCGACCCGGACGAGATGCGCGAGCTTCTCACCGACCTGTTCCGGGGCTGCATGCGGGGCCGCACGATGTACGTGGTCCCGTTCTCAATGGGCCCGATTGGCGCGCCCGTGGCGCAGATCGGCGTGCAGTGCACCGACTCCGCGTACGTCGCGGTGAGCATGAGGATCATGGCGCGCATGGGCGCCCAGGCCCTCGAGGCGCTGGGCGACAACGGCGACTTCATCCCCTGTCTCCACTCCGTCGGCGCTCCGCTCGAGGAGGGCGCCGAGGATGTGCCGTGGCCCTGCAACGCGGACAACAAGTACATCGTGCACTTCACGAAGTCGCGCGAGATCTGGTCGTTCGGATCGGGCTACGGTGGCAACGCTCTGCTCGGCAAGAAGTGCCTGGCGCTCCGCATCGCGTCCGTGATGGCGCGTGACGAGGGCTGGCTCGCCGAGCACATGCTGATCCTCAAGCTCACCTCGCCTGACGGCGAGACCAAATACATCGCGGGCGCGTTCCCATCCGCGTGCGGCAAGACCAACCTGTCGATGATGGTGCCCAAGCTGCGCGGCTGGAAGGTCGAGACCGTGGGCGACGACATCGCCTGGATGCGCTTCGGCGAGGACGGCCGCCTGTACGCGGTCAACCCCGAGGCCGGCTTCTTCGGGGTCGCGCCCGGCACGGGCAGGGAGACCAATCCCAACGCGGTGAAGATGCTCGAGAAGAACACGATCTTCACCAACTGCGCGCTCACCGACGACGGCGACGTGTGGTGGGAGGGCCTGACCAAGGAGCCGCCCGCGCACGCGATCGACTGGCGCGGCAACGAGTGGACGCCGGATAGCGACGCCCCCGCCGCGCATCCCAACGCGCGCTTCACGGTGGCGGCGGTGCAGACGCCGTCGATCGCCGACGAGTGGGACGACCCGGCGGGCGTGCCGATCGAGGCGATCATGTTCGGCGGCCGCCGCTCCAAGGTGGTGCCGCTCGTGACGGAGGCGCGCGACTGGGACCACGGCGTGTTCCTCGGCTCCAGCATGTCCTCCGAGAAGACCGCCGCGGCGGCCGGCAACGTCGGCGAGCTGCGCTTCGACCCCTTCGCGATGCTTCCGTTCTGCGGCTACAACATGGCCGACTACTTCGGCTACTGGCTGAGCCTGAAGGAGCGCGAGGGCGCACGTCTCCCGCGCCTTTTCTACGTCAACTGGTTCCGCAAGGACGACGACGGCAAGTTCATCTGGCCGGGCTTCGGCGACAACATCCACGTGCTCGCGTGGATATTCCGCCGCTGCGACGACGAGGCCGGCGCCGATGACTCGCTGCTCGGGCTCGTGCCGGCC
>DATEPK010000041.1:0-5151 GCA_035273245.1 Thermoleophilaceae bacterium | reverse complement strand
AGCGCCCACGTTGTAGAAGAACACGTCGCTTGACACGCGCAGCGCATTGACGAGGTTGAGCGCGCCGTAGGAGGCGTTGCCCGCGTTGTGGCGCACGATGTTGCCCTGCTTGAAAGTGCCGCCGTCGAAGATGACGGTGCTCGGCGTGAGCACGCCGCAGCTGAGCGCTGCAACCGACGTTATCGGCTTGAAGGTCGAGCCCGTCGGATACAGACCCTGGATCGCGCGGTTGTCGAGCGGGGCGCCGTTCGCGGTGCTGGTGAGCGCCTTGTAGGTGGATTCCTTCACGCCCTTCGAGAACACGTTCGGGTCGAACGTGGGCGAGCTGCCGAGCGCGTACACCGAGCCGTTGTGGATGTCCATCGCCACGAACGCGCCGCGCCGGCCCGCCAGCGTCTCCTGCCCGATCTTCTGCGCCTCGAGGTTGAGCGAGAGCCTCAGCTGGTGGCCCTGAATCGGCTGCTTCTTCGTCAGCTCGGAGCGCAGGTTGCCGGACGCGTCCACCTGCACGCGCGCGGCGCCGTCCTCGCCCCGCAGGTAGCGGTCATAGGAGGACTCGATGCCTGTCTGGCCGACGCTGTCGTTCTGGTCGACTCCCTTGAAGTCCGGCAGCTTGAGCTCCTGCGCGGTCACGCGGCCGACGGTGCCCATGATCTGCGCCGCCAGGTCGTGGTACGGGTAGTGGCGCAGGTAGACCTGGTCCACGGACACGCCGGGGAACGAGGTCTGGTGCTCGAGGATGTAGGAGAAGACGTCGCGCCCGACGTCCGTCTTCACGGTCGCCTTGGCGAACGGCTGCGCGCGCAGCTGCGTCCTGACGGTGGTCCGGATGTCCCGCCGCCGCATGCCCAGCACGCGCGCGAGGCGCGTGTACAGCTCCGTCTTCACCGCCTGCCGCTGGGGCAGCTTGTCCGGGCTGATCGTGACCGCGTACGCCACGCGGTTGTCCACGAGCACGTTGCCGTTGCGATCCACGATCTTGCCGCGCGGCGCCTGGATCAGGATGTTGCGGATCTGGTTGTCGCGCGCCTGCGCGAGGTACTTGTCGCCGGACAGCACCTGCAGGTACCAGAGCCGGAAGAAGACGATCGCGAACATCACGAGCGCGATGCCGCCGAGAATCGCGACGCGGAGCGCCAGCTGAGGCGTGATCGCGGGCCGGTTCTCGTTGTCGAGATACATCGCCGTTAGAGGCCGAGCCCCCGCAGGCCGATCGGCCCGGACTCGATCGGGGCGGCGCGCTTGCGCCGGCGATCGAGCGGGTCGCGGGTGAGGACGGGACGGATGATCTTCCGTACGAGAGCGAATACCGGCAGCGCCACGAGCGTGTTGAGGAAGATCGTGAGGAACATGTCGCGGAAGGCGAGGATGCTGAGCGACGCGTCGAACGAGAGCATCAGGCTCACGATCGTCGTGCCGATCAGGTACGCCGCCGTGGTGGCCGCGCCGACCGGAATCGGCAAGAGCGCGTTGGCAGGCTCGTTCACCTCGCCGTAGCGGCCGACGAAGTAGCCCACCCCGGTGAGCACCAGCGAGGACGCGCCCACGTCCTGGCCGACGATGAAGTCGAGGAGCAGCCCGCAGGAGAAGCCCACCGCCGCGCCGGCGATGCTCCCTCCCCAGAGCGCTACCGCGCCCACCACCAGCGGGATCAGGTCGATCGTGCCGCCGAGCAGCGGGATGCTCTCGATGCCGGACACCTGGATGACCACCGTGAAGATCACGAGCAGGACGAGGCGGCACACCGTTCCCGGCGTGAGGATCACTTGACCACCTGCGCCCGCTGGTCCTGCGCGTTCCCGGTGAGCACCTGCACGTAATTCATCCGCCGCAGGTCCGCGTAGGGCCGCATGTGCACTCGCTGGTACTGCTCGACCTCGCTCGGCGAGACCTTGGTCACCTTGCCGATCGGGATGCCGCGCGGGAACAGCGAGTCGAGCTTCGAGCTCGTGAACCCCGAGGTCACCACGCTGTCGCCCTTGTGGATGTTCGCGCCCTTGTCCACGTAGTCGAGCAGCATGTCGTTCGGGTTGCCGACCTCGGGGCGGACGATGCCGTTCGAGCCGTCCGGCATCACCTCGGCCGACACCGCGCTCGACTCGTCGGTGATCAGCGTGACGATCGCCTCGCCGCCGGTGAGCGACGTGACCTTCCCGGCGAGGCCGCCGGCCGCGATCACGGGATCGTCGATGTGGACGCCGGATCCGCTGCCGGCGTTGATCACGACGTTCGAGTACCAGACCGTCGGCGAGCGCGAGATCACCCGCGCCGTGACGAGCTTGTCCCCGGCGGCGAAGTTGCTCGTGCGAGGCAGTCCCACGAGCGAGCGCAGCTCGGCGGCATCGCGCTCCGCCGTCTGGCTCTGCGCGAGCTCGGTCTGCAGCTGCTGCACCTGCTGCTTGAGCTGCTTGTTCTCCTTCTTCGCGTGGAAGACGTCGCCGGTCCAGTGCGTGAAGTTGCTCACCGGCTTGAAGACGATGCTGACGCCCTTCTCGAGCGGCGAGAACACGGCGGACGTGCCGTTCTGGAACGAGTGCAGGATCCCCCCGCCGTTCTCACCGAAGTAGACGGTGAGAAGGCCCAGCGAGACGGCAACGAGCACGCCCAGCACCGCCCGTCGTCTGCGGACAACCTTCTTGTCGTACACCGGAGGTGTACCTCCGCGCGGACGCTAGTAGCGCCGTCGCTGTCGGGAATTTCTGTTGCTGCGGTGGATGGCCTCGAACTCCTCGAGGGAGCGGCCGGAACCCACTGCCACGCAGGTTAGGGGCGATTCCGCGAGGTGTGCGGGCATCTGAGTCTCGTCGCGAAGCCGCTCGTCGAGACCCTGAAGCAGCGAGCCGCCGCCGGCGAGCATGATGCCTCGATCCATGATGTCCGCGGCCAGCTCGGGCGGGGTGCGGTCGAGCGTCTCCTTCACCGCGTCGATGATCGCCTGGAGCGGCTCCTCGAGCGCGAGGCGCACCTCCTCGCTCGTCAGGACCACCGTCTTGGGAAGGCCGGACACGAGGTCGCGCCCGCGGATCTCCGCCTGCACCTCCTCGTCGAGCGGGAAGGCCGAGCCGATCTCGAGCTTCACCTCCTCGGCCGTCTGCTGGCCGATCATCAGCTTGTACTCGCGCTTCACGTAGTTGATGATCGCCTCGTCGAGCTCGTCGCCGCCGATGCGGATCGACTGGGACACGACGATGCCGCCCAGCGAGATCACCGCTACCTCGCTGGTGCCGCCGCCGATGTCCACGACCATGTTCCCGGTGGGCTCGCCGACGGGCAGGCCGGCGCCGATCGCCGCCGCCATCGGCTCCTCGATCAGGTACGCCTGGCGCGCGCCCGCCGAGAGGCACGCCTCCTCCACCGCGCGCTTCTCCACGCCGGTCACGCCGGATGGCACGCACACCACCACGCGCGGGTGCGCCCAGCGGTTCTGGTGCACCTTCTGGATGAAGTGGCGGAGCATCTGCTCCGTCACGTCGAAGTCGGCGATCACGCCGTCCTTGAGCGGCCTGATGGCGGAGATCGTGCCGGGAGTGCGGCCGAGCATGCGCTTGGCCTCGATTCCGACGGCGTGCACCTCGCCCGTGCGCGAGTCGATCGCCACGACGGACGGCTCGGAGAGCACGATTCCGCGGCCGCGCACGTACACGAGCGTGTTGGCGGTGCCGAGGTCGACAGCCATATCGCGACCGCCAAAGCCGGTGAGGTAGGAGAAAAAGCCCATTTACCCGAGTGGTGGTTGAAGAGATTAAGCCGCGTACCGGCAGCCCACTAGGGCTCCGGCCGCCGCAAGGAATCCTGCAGGAGCGGGGCGCCGCAAGCCGCGCCGTAGTGTAGCCAAGAATCAGGCACTCAGGGGCGATGTCTTGACTTTTGATCGAGACTTTTTGAGACTCACTACCTCAGGCTGAGGTTGAGGGTTTTCGGGCTCTCGTCGCCCGGCTTGCGTGCATACGGTCGGAGCGCGGGTGCACGACCGCAATCTGGCGCGTTCAGAGGTACGTGGGACCGGTTTCACTTCGCTGCCGTGACCCGCAAGATTTCGTGCCAAGTGCGAATCACTTGGCCGTCTTTCCAAGGTTGACGGTTGGGGCTGCGGCGTGCGACTAGGCCAGAAGTTCGGGCGCGAGCTTCACGAGCTCGGCCACCGGCAGGCCGACGACGTTCCAGAAGTCGCCTTCGATCTCCTCGACGAGGGCCGCGCCCCTGCCCTGGATCGCGTAGGCGCCCGCGCGCTCGCGCCACTCGCCGGTGCCGATGTACCAGGCCAGCTCGGCCGCCTCCAGGCGGCGGAAGCGAACGCGCGTGACCGCCGAGGCTGTCCTCTCATTGCGGCCGTTCCTGAGAGCCAGGCCGCCCCACACCTCATGGGTCCGCCCCGACAGCCTCCGCAGGAAGAGCTCCGCCTCAGCGGCATCAGCCGCCTTCCCGAACACCCGCCCGTCCAGCACCACCTCGGTGTCCGCGGCCAGCACAAGGTCACCCTGGACGGCCCGCGCCTTGCGCACGGCGTTCTCCACCACGGTGGCCCGCGGGTCGCCCTCGGTGAGCTCGTCCACCTCCGGCACCACCACCTCGAACTCCACGCCGAGCTGGGCGAGGATCGCCCGCCGCTGCGGCGAAGCCGAGGCGAGGGTCAGCACTTGCCTATGAGAGGTCCGGGAAGAAGAGGCCGATCTCGCGCGCGGACGACTCCGGCCCGTCCGAGCCGTGCACGAGGTTCGTCTGCACCTCGAGCGCGTAGTCGCCGCGGATCGAGCCGGGAGCCGCCTCGAGCGGGTTGGTGGCGCCGATCACCTGGCGCGCGGCCTTCACCGCCTCGTGGCCCTCGAGCACCATCGCGACGAGCGGGCCGCCGGTGATGAACTCCACGAGCTCGCCGAAGAACGGCTTCTCGGCATGCTCGGCGTAGTGCTGCTCGGCCAGCTTGCGCTCGACATGCATGTGCTTGAGAGCGACGATGCGCAGTCCCTTGCGCTCGAACCGCGCGATCACCTCTCCGGTGAGGCCGCGGGCGAACGCGTCCGGCTTTACAAGGATCAGGGTCCTCTCCAAGGATGCTTCCTTTCGGTTTCGGGATCAGACGCCGGGCGGCCGTGACGAGAGGGTGGTCCCCTCGTCGCCGCGCGGCGGCTGGCGCCGCGGAGGCGGCGGTGG